>JAYUXI010000460.1:0-8171 GCA_043753085.1 Myxococcales bacterium
TCCGCCCACTCCGGTGGCGAGGTCGAGGGTGATCGACCCGGTGGACGTCGTCGATACTTCCGCGAGCACGTCCTCGTCGCCCAGCTGCATGATGGCGCCTTTGCCGAATTGCTTCTCGACGCTCGAGATGACCGATTTGATGGCGCGAAATTTGTCTGCAAGTTCCATGTGAATCCTCCGCGATGGTTGACGTGTCGATGAAAGCCTCAGGCGGCCAGCGCGCCCGGCGGCGCGCGGTCCAGTTGACGAAACGAAACCGCCTCCGCCACGTGCACGGCGCGGATGTCGGCCACGCCCTCGAGATCGGCGAGCGTGCGAGCGACGCGCAGCACCTTGCCGTAGGCGCGCGCAGACAAACCCAGGGACTTGGCGGATCGAACCAGCAGATCCTCACCCGCCGCGTCGAGAGGGCACACCCGGTCGAGATCGGCCGCGCCGAGCGACGCGTTGCTGAGTGCGCGCGTGAGGCCGGCCGCGCGCCGAGCGTCCTGGATTGCAGCCGCCGCTTCGACCCGCGCCCGCACCACCGCGCTCGACTCGCCCTTGCGAGCGATGCGGAGATTCTGCACGTCGACCGGCGGCAGCGACACGTGCAGGTCGAGCCGATCCACCAGCGGTCCCGACAACCGAGCCTTGTAGGCGGTGACCGCCGACGGCTTGCACCGGCAGCGCTCCTCGCCGTGGTATCCGCATGGACAAGGATTCATCGCCGCGACCACCAGCGGCACCGCCGGATAGGTTGCCTTCGAGTTCGCCCGCGACACGGTCACGGTGCCGTCTTCGAGCGGCTGGCGCAGCGCCTCCAGCGCGCCGCGGCGGAACTCCGGCAGCTCGTCGAGAAAGAGCACGCCGCGGTGCGCGAGGCTCACCTCGCCGGGACGTGCCGGATCGCCACCGCCCACCAGCGCCACCTCGCTCACGGTGTGATGCGGCGCGCGAAACGGACGATTGGCGAGCCGGGCCGGATCGAACGAGCTGCGCAGCAGATCGCCGGCCACGCTGGCCACGGCGAGCGTCTCGAGCGCTTCGTCCTCCGACAGCGGCGGCAGCAGGGTGGGCAGCCGCCGTGCGAGCATGGTCTTGCCCGCACCGGGCGGCCCGATGAAGAGCAGGTTGTGCCGGCCGGCGGCGGCGATTTCGAGCGCGCGCCGTGCGACCGGCTGGCCCTTCACGTCCTCGAGATCCTCGAGCAGCACCGGCCTGGGAATGTTGCTTTGCGAGCGACGCGCACCGGGCAGCGGCTCGCTGCTCGCGAGCGCATGCAGAACTTCCTCGAGCTGGGCCGCCACGCGCACATCCATGGTTCGCACGAGTGCTGCCTCGGCTTCGTTGGCCTTGGGCACCACGGCGCGCTCGACGCCACGGCGTTGCGCCGAGAGCAGGCGCGGCAGCAGGCCTCGCAGCCCTTGCACGCGACCCGACAGCGAGAGCTCGCCGAGAAAGAGTGTTCCTTCCAACGCTTCGAGCGGGATCTTGCCGACCGCGGCGAGCACGCCGACGGCGATGGCCAGGTCGAAGCCGCTGCCGGTCTTGCGCAAGTCGGCTGGCGCCAAGTTGACGACGACGCTGTACTCCGCCAGCACGACGCCTACCTGCGCCAGTGCGCTCCGGACGCGGACGCGCGACTCGCGCACCGTGGCCTCGGCCAGGCCAACCAGCTCGAAGTGCGGGATCCCCATGCGCACGTCGACCTCGACCCGTATCGGTTCGGCTTCGAGACCGAGCAGCGCAGCGGAAAGGGCGGTGGCCAGCATGCCCGGCCCAAAGCGAATGCCGTGCCGCCGTCGCCATGCAGGAATTCGTGGGCGGCGGTCGCCGCGCGCAGCGGCCGCCGCCGTCCCCGCCCCGTCCGCGGACACCCGTGCAGAACCTGCCACCTTGGCCCGACCGGCCGGGCGGCGACCGTCAACATGCTGACGGTGACCGTTGACTCAGCGCCGCGATCCCCGAGAAACCGTTCGATTCTTCTCTTTCACGGGCGGCACGAATGCTGCATAAGTGCGCCTGAACACCGACTGCAGATCCCAACCTCGTTAAAGGTGCGCAAACGCTTCCGCATCTTGACACGGCTTGGTTCTCGCGGTCATGACACCCGCCGCAACGACGGTTTCCCGTCTGAGTTCCGGCACGCGGTGTGGAGAAGTACTCGATGGCTCGTGCTGCATCCGGTCGGTTGACCGCAATCCAAGCGAAGAACGCGGTCTCCACGTGCCGCGCGCTGGCCGGGCTGGTCGGGCTGGTCGGGCTGGTCGGGTCCGGTCTCGTCGGCGCGGCGGCGCACGCGCAAAGCCGTGGTCTGCTGGCCTCGCCAGACCCCCTCTCTGCGCCGCTCCTTGCGCAGCAGGCCGATCCGGCGCCCGCAGCGCCCCCGCCCTCGGGTGATCCCGCCGCGGGCAATGCCGGTCCGGGTGCGGGTGGCCCCACCGTGAACGTCACCGGCAACCAAGGCGTTCCGGTTCCCGGCAAGGCCAATCAGCCGCAGGCAGATCAGCCCGGCGCGGAAAAGAAGGCCCAGGGCATGACCTTCTTCGACCGCATCGCGGGCTCGTCGCTCTTCGTCCAAACCGGCATCAGCATCGGCACCATCTTCAAAGGGTACCAACCGGACTACAACCCGAGCGTCTCCACGTTTGCCTCGTTCTCGCCGCGTTTTGCCATCTCCAAAGATTGGCAGCTCCGTGGCCGCGTCGCGGCAAACCTCGAGTACACCAACAGCGACACCACCCTCAGCCGCAACGAGGTCGAGCTGCTGGACTCGTCACTGCTGCTATTTTACCGAGGCATCCCGTCCCTTGGTGGCAAGGTGAAGTTGCTTCCGAACGTGGGCGTGCTCGCGCCGACCTCGAAGGCCTCGCGCTCGCGCACGATGCTCTTCACGCCTACGATCGGTCTGCAGGCGGCGCTGCCCGTCGAGCACGTGCTCGGCGGCGATCTGATGTTCATCGCCAACGCCTCGTACGGCCGGCCGATCTACAGGCAGACCACGCCCACCGGCCTCGACGAGCGTCCCTACCAGTCCAACTGCGCCGGCGGCGCGGGCTCCGCATGTGGTGGCCAGCTCTCGGGCGTGACGAATGCACGAGACACCCTCACCACGACCGCGATCGTGGTCGGCACCTGGGGCAAGTTCTCGCCCGGCGCGTTCATGCTGCTCAACAACCAGATCGCCTACAAGCCCAGGGCCGCGCAGGGCCTCGACGGCAGCGCGCTGCCGAATGGTCAGGACGCGTCGCGCTGGCGCGCCAGCACGTTTTTCGCGGCGTGGCTCGACCTCGAGGTCAGCGACTGGGTCACGCCGGAAATCGGCTACCAGCAGCAGCGCAGCCTTCGCAACGCCGATGGCTCGTTCGGCAACCCGTTCTTCTCCAAGTACCAGGAGCAGATCGTCTACCTCGGCGCGAACGTCCAGCTCGACTCGCTGCTGAAGAAGATCACCGGCGAAGAAGGCAAGGCCGGCATCGTCCGCGCCAAGGCCGCGCCCACGCCCATCCGCTTTTACTGAGAGCCCGCCGCGCCTCGGGCGCGCACGATCGCGCCGTGCAGCTTCTCATCGAGCGCACGGCGCGTTTGCATGCGTGCGGCATGAAGCGCCAGCCGACCGTTCTCCAACTTGAAGGGTCCGGAACGCGGCAGCTGCTCCAGCACGAGGGTACGCATGTTCGGTCGCGACGGGATCTTCATGGCGTCCTGGTTGCGCCACGCCGAGCGTGATTCGATGTGGTGATAGAGCGTGCGCGCCGCGTCCGGCACGCCGGCGAGCCCGGGTCGATCCGCCACGCCGCCGTCGAGGTAAAACCGACCTTCGACTCGGACCGGGTGAAACAGCAACGGCACCGCGCAGGATGCACGCAACGTTTCGGTGAGCGGGCCCGTGGTGCGGACCACGGTCTTGCGCGTGCTCACGTCGAAGAGGGACACCGCGAGCGGTGACCGACAGGCCTCGAACGTGTGCACCGGCAGCATGGCCGCCAGGCGCTCCTGGAAACGCTGCCCAGCCAGAAACCCCCAGCCCCACCTGGGATCCCAGAAATCGCGGCGCTGGATCGCCAGGAGGTCCTGCCACAACGCGGCCGCGCTCACCCCAGCCGCCCAGGTGCCCGCCACCAGCGCCCCGGCGCTCGATCCCGATACGCGCACGGGCACGAGCCCCTCGTCTTCGAGCACGGAAAGAAAGCCGGTGTGCGCGTAGAACGCGAAGAACCCGGACGACATGGTGAGCGTGAACGGCTCTTCTCGAAGCCACTCGCGCAGGGTGGGCAGAGCGTGCAGGGCGGCGTCACGACCAGCCCGAGGTTTCCCGAAGCAGTCCAACATGCCCAAGCTGACTACTACGGTTTAGACTGGGCGCGTGCTTTGCCCGATCGCCCAGGACCTGCGCGCGTACCTCACCGCGTCGCCCACTCCCTTCCACGCCGTGGCCGAGAGCGCGGCGCGCCTCGAGGCGAAGGGCTTCCGCTTCGTACGCGAACAAGACGACTGGCGCGCGCTGGGCGCCGGCAACTTCATGGTTACCCTGGGCGGCTCCAATCTCATCGCCTTCCGCAAGCCGGACAAGCCCACCGGGTTTCGCCTGGTCGGCGCCCACACCGACAGCCCGAATCTTCGCCTCAAGCCCAACGCCACGTACGACAAAGAGGGGTACCGGCAGCTGGGCGTCGAGGTGTACGGCGGCGCGCTGCTCAACTCGTGGCTGGATCGCGATCTGTCGGTGGCGGGCCGCGTGTTCGTGCGCGACGGCGCCACGCGCTTGGTGCGCATCGACCGCCCCTTGTGCCGGATCGCGCAGCTCGCAATCCATCTCGATCGCGAGGTAAACGACAAGGGCTTGAAGCTGGACCGGCAGGATCACCTGCCGCCGATCTGGGGTCTGGCCTCCAGCGCGGGGCCCGAGCTCGTGGCCTTGGTCGCGGAGTCCGCCGGCGTGGACGAAAGCGAGATCGGTGCCACCGAGCTGATGTTGTTCGACACGCTCGGGGCGGCGTTCGGCGGCGCACGCGAGGAGTTCTTGTTCTCTGCTCGCCTCGACAACCTGGCGATGTGTCACGCCGGGCTCGCGGCGCTCGCGCAGAGCGAGGCGCAGGAGCACATTGCAGTACTGGCGCTGTTCGACCACGAAGAAGTCGGCAGCAACACCGCCGAAGGCGCCGCTTCGAGCTTCTTGCCGCGTGTGCTCGAGCGCTTGGCGCCCGACCGCGAGACGTTCTTCCGCTGGTGCGCGAGGTCCACGTGCGTGTCGGCCGACATGGCACACGCCGTTCACCCGAACTACGAAGGCCGCCACGAGCCGCGCCACAAGGTGCGTCTCAACGCCGGCCCCGTCATCAAGAGCAACGCGCAGAAGCGCTACGCCAGCAGCGCCGAGACCGCCGCCTGGTTCGCCGCGCTCTGCGACAAGGCAGGCGTGCCCGTGCAGCACTACGCCCACCGCACCGATCTGCCGTGCGGCAGCACCATCGGACCGATCACGGCGACGCTGCTCGGCATTCCTACGGTCGACGTCGGCAACCCCATGCTCAGCATGCATTCTGCACGCGAGCTGTGTGGCACCGAGGATCCCGCCCGCATGGTGCAGGTTCTCACTCTCTACTTCGCCAGCTGATCCGACCAGGCCCGACCAGGCCCGACCAGGCCAGTGCGGCTAGTGCGGGATGAGGCCGCCGAACCATGCGCCGGCGGCGCCCGCAGCCATGAGCAAGAGCACGCCGATCATCAGACCGGTGTTGCCCTTCTTCCCAGCTGCGAGCGGAGCTGCGGCCAGCGCCGATTCGGCCGAGCGAGTGCTGGCACCGCGCGTGGCCAGCGGAGCCGAAGCGCGCGACGACACGAGCGACTCAGTGGCTACGAGAGTTGGAGCTGGGCTTTTTTTTTGAGCCTGCGCGTACGAGTCGTCGTCGTCTTCGAGCGACGACAGGCCGCCCACCTCGGGCAGGTGTGCCAGCGCAGCCCGCGAGCCGGTGTCGCGGATGCCAAGACCACCGATCTCCTCGGCCCAGTTGGTCGTGTCGACGAACTGCCCGGGATCGAGCGGCGTGCCGGCACGCGCTTCGGTGCTCGGGGCGGTCTCGTCGTCCGTCTTCAGGGACGTGAACTCGAAGAGGGCTTCTTCGATCAGCTGGTCGATGATCGACCCACGCAGCACCGGCTTCTTGTGGACGCGGGCGCGGATCACGCCTTCGACGACCTGGGCGAGATCGAACGAGCTGACCGGCTTGCCGTACTGGAAGAGAAAGCGCGTAAGATCCTGCGCGAGCTCGCGCGCGGTCTGGTAGCGCTCCTTCGGATCGCGTGCGAGCGACTTGTTGACAACCCGCTCGAGCTCGGGTGGAACCTGCGGATTGTGCGAGCGCACCGATGGCACCTTGGCCTCTTGCACTTGCTTCACCGTCTGGAAGTCGGTGTCACCGAGGAACAGGCGCTTGCCGGTGAGCAGCTCCCACAAGATGATTCCAACCGCGAACACGTCGGTGCGGGGATCGACGTCTTGACCGAGTGCAGCTTCCGGCGACAGGTACGAGAACTTGCCCTTGATGATTCCGGGCTCGCTCTTTTCCAGCTGCGAGCTGGCCTTGGCGAGACCGAAGTCCACGATCTTCACCTCGCCGTACTTGGTGATGAGCACGTTCGGCGGCGACATGTCGCGGTGGACGATGTGCAAGTCGACGCCGCTCGAGTCTTTGAGGTTGTGCGCGTAGTCGAGGCCCTTGCAAATCTCGGCGGCGAGGAACGCGGACACTTCCAGGGGCATGTCGCGCCCATGCTTCTTCTTCAGGTTCTCGGCGACGCTCTTCAGGTTGGCGCCATCGACGAATTCCATGACGATGAAGTAGGCGTTGTCGCCAACCCCGATGTCGAACACCTGCACGCAGTTGGAGTGCGTGAGCTGGGCACACAGCCGCGCCTCGTCCAGGAACATCGAGATGAATTTCTTCTTCTCGGACAGGTGCGGCAGAACGCGCTTGATCGCGACCTGCTTCTTGAAGCCCTGCAGGCCCTCGCTCTCCGCGCGGAACACTTCGGCCATGCCGCCGGCCTCGAGTTTCTCGATGACGCGGTAGCGCTGTTGGCTCTGGCTCATGGTCGGGCAAAAGGTGCCACCGCCAGGCCCGCGAGATCAAGGACTCTTTGGCCGAAAACGGGTCAGTCTCGTCCTGGACGAGGAACCGCTGGATGTCACGCAATGGCGAATCGGGGCAAAAGAGATTCAGGATCGAAACGAACGAAACCCAGACCGATTCCAGCGCGATGACAGCGTACGGGCGGCGCCGCACGAGCTTCGCAATTGCCGCCGCCGGGCTGGGCGCTCTGATAGGAAGGCGCCGTCGTGGTGACGCGCACGTCCCTTATTCGATTGGCTGTGGCGGGGGCTGCGCTCGTGCCGCAAACCGCGCGCGCGGTCGAGCCCGAGATGACCAGCGACACCACGCTGCAGTTCTACGAGATGCGCAGTCCGTCTGGCGCCATCGTGGTTCCGCGCCGTCGTTTCGTCACCATGCTCGGCGTGGCCGGCTACGATCTCGAGGGCACCCACCCAAAGCCGGGTGGCCGCGAGCTGTTCTTCCGTGCGCGCATGCGCCTCACCGGAGACGGCGGCGTCGGCGAAGAAGCCGACCCGAGAAACCTCGGTCGTTTCGTGCCCGGCCTGGACGTGGCGCCGGTCGACCTCATGTACGCGTACGTCGAGGGTCGCCGCTACCTGGGCGGGTATCTGGGCTTCCGCGCCGGCCGTCAATACGCGTACGACGCGCTCGGCTACTGGTCGTTCGACGGTGGTCTCGTGAAGGTCGGCGCGCCCGTCGGGCTTTCGCTCGAAGGGTACGCCGGGCTCGAGGTCCGTGGCGGCTTGCCGCTCTCGTCGCCCCGCTTCGAACGCGACGGCATCTGGCGCGGCTCGCGCAGCGGGCTGGATGCGAGCGCCTGGCCGGCCTACACCGATCCCGCCCTCGCCCCGGCATACGGCGCCAACCTCGAGTGGTCGCGCAGTCTCGATTTCCACGCCAAGCTCTCGTACCGCCGGGTCGACAGCACCGGCACCGTCCGCGCCGACGCGTTCGAGTCTCGCGCCGCCGCGCAGCTCGTGCAGGGTGCACGCATTTCGTCGGAGCGCCTTGCCGTCGCCGGTGACGCGCTGCTCGGCAAGCACGGGTCGGTTCGCGCCGGCGCCGTGTACGATC
>JAYUXI010000461.1:0-3341 GCA_043753085.1 Myxococcales bacterium
GCCAAGCTGGAAGCGCAAATCAAGGCGGCCAAGCCGACCCGCAAAGGCTCCGAGCGCGCGTCGGAGCGGCTGTTGCCCGAGGTAGAAGGCGAAGCCGACTGAGCAACCGTCTCGCTACGGTCAACGCAGACAGGGCGCGTCACGCAAGTGAGGCGCCCTTCTGGTTTTTGTCGCCGCGGACTTCGTGAACGCGAAAAACCCGGCCCATGTCGGGGTGCTGCCCAAGATTGTCAGCTGCAGCGTCCACACCCGACCAAAATTGTCAGGCGACATCGGGCCAGCGTCTCCCCCCTCCTCGCACGACCCCGGACGCATCGCACTCATTGATCTCGCCGTGGATCCGCGGTCTTCCTGCAGCGTGCACGGCCGTGAGCGTGAGAGAGTCGACTGGCACGAGTCCTGCTTCATGCTTTGCCGAAGCCGCGATGAACAAGAAGCACGCACAGGAAGGCTTCACCCTCGTGGAACTGTCGGTGGTGGTCGCCATCATCGGCATTCTCTCGGTGCTCGCTACCGTCGGTTACCGCCGCCTCGTGACCAGCTCGTACACCACCGAAGCGACGCGGATGATCAACGCGATTCGCATTGCGCAGGAGACGGTGAAGGCCGAGACCGGAGCGTACGTGAACTTGGGCATGGCCAGGATGTGCCCGCAGGGCGCCACCTCTACGCCCCCCGCAGACGCGGGAAAAAAGTGGGGGTGGAGTCCCGGCTGCAATTCTGGCGCGGGTCCTTGGTCGCTGCTCCCAGTGCAAACCGACGGGCCGGTGCGGTACGGCTACGGAACGACCGCGAGCACTACGCCAGCCCAGCCCGTCGTGGTTGCGGGCTTTTGGGACGGCACCGTCAATGGCGCCACGGTGGCGTGGCCGGTGCCAGCGCCGCAGAGCTGGTACGTGATCGCTGCCCGCGGCGACATGGACGGCAACAGTCAGTATTCCCACGTGGTGGGATCAAGTTTTTCGAACGAAGTGTGGGTCGACCGCGAAGGCGAATGACACTCATAGACGCAGCAAACGCGAAGTTCTCGCACGGAAGAAGAGAAGGTACTCATCATGAACATTTCCCGCAAACGTTTGAGTCAAGAAGGCTTCACACTCGTCGAGTTGATGATCGTCGTGGCCATCATCGGCATCTTGGCCGTGCTCGCCATCTTCGGTGTCAGCAAATACGTAACGAACGCCAAGACCGGCGAAGCTCGCAATGCGCTCGGCCAGATCGGCAAGTCCGCCGGCGCTGCCTTCGAGAGCGAGCGCGCGTCGCCCGCAATCATCGCTCCGGGCACGATGGGGATCGGCGTCAGCAAGGGCCTGTGTTTGTCGGCTGCCCCGGTGCCCGGAGCGGTTCCCGTCAACCAAAAGTACCAGTCTGCAACCCTCGACTGGTTTCCGGCCGGTCAGGCCAATACCATCGGCTGGACGTGCCTGAAGTACCAGATGACCGACCCGCAGTACTTTCAGTATCAATACATCTCGAACGCGGCTGCCAATACGCCTGGTACCGGGTGGGCAAGCGTTGCCAATGGCAACTTCGACACGACGGGTACGAATGGATTGATCGGGTTCCAGCTGAACGGCGGCATCTCGGCAGGAAGCGGGCAGTTCGTGCAGTCTCCGCAGATCCAGGAAATCAACGGCACCGCGGCGCCGACTGTCGGCGTAGTTCCGTGACCTGAGCCGTCTCTTCACGCTCGTCACTGCGGGCCAACCTCTGCCGAGGTTGGCCCGTTTTGCTTGCGTGGGATCCCTGGCGTTTCGCCCTTGGCAGCCCACCTTCTCGAGCGCCACAAGTTTCCGCAAACCCCGTGCGTTTCGATGCCGACGGCGAGCTCGAGATCACGTTGCCGGGCGCCTTGGCGCGGTCCACGTGAGCGGGCGACGCCCACTAGCTGCTTCTGGTACACCCCCCGGCCATGGCGTTCGTGGCGGTGTTCTTCGTGTCGGGCGTGGCGGGGCTCGTCTACGAGATCGTCTTCGCCAAGGAGCTCGGGCTCACCTTTGGCAGCACCTCGCGCGCGCACGCCACGGTGCTTGCCACGTATCTCGGGGGGCTGGCGCTGGGCGCGGCGCTCGGCGCGCGCATCCTCGAGCGCAAAAAGTCACCGCAGCCGGTGCGGCTCTACGCCGGCGCCGAGCTCGGCGTGGCCGCGTTTTGCGCCTGTTCGCCGTTCGCGTTCCGCCTGGCGCAGACCCTCTACGTACGGCTCGGCGCGGGCCACCCCGCCGGATCGCTCTGGCTCACGTTCTTGCAGCTCCTGCTCGGCGGCGTCGTCGTGCTGATCCCCACCGTGCTGCTCGGCATGACCACGCCGGCGCTCGTCGCCGAGCTCGAGCTTCGCGGCGAGCGCGCCGGCATGTCGCTCGCCAACCTCTACGCCGCCAACACCGCGGGCGCCGCGGCCGGTGCACTCTGCACGGGCTACTTGTTTCTGCCGGCACTCGGCGTGATCAAGACGACGTGGCTGGCCGTCGCGCTCAACGTGTGCGCCGCCGGCGCGGCCCTCACCCTGGCGCGCCGCCCACCATCCGCCGCCGGCCACGCCGCGCCACCACCACCCGAATCGGAAACGCCCGCGCTCGACACCACCGAGGCCTCGTCCGCGTTTCCGATTCCCCTGATTGTTCTCACCGTGGGCGGCGTCGTGTCGCTCGCCCTCGAAACCATCGACATTCACCTGCTCGCCGTCGTGGCCGGCACCAGCGCCTACGCGTTCTCGCTGATGCTGTTCGCGTTCCTGCTCGGTCTCTCTGGCGGCGCGAACGGGGCGCGGCGCTGGCTGCGCACCGTTTCCTCGCCCGCCCGCCTGCGCCTCGGCCTGGCCGCCGCGCAGTGCGCGCTCGCCTTTGCCATCCTCGGCACGATCTTCCTCTGGGATCGCATCGGGCTGCTGTTTGCCTCACTCGGCGGCAGCCCATGGGTCGCCTCGTTCGCGGCGCGCGAAGCGGTGCGCTTTCTGGTCTGCCTCGCGTTGCTTCTACCGCCCGCCGCCGCCATCGGCTTCGGCTATCCGATCGCCATGGCGGCACTCGCCGAGACCCACGCGCAGCACCGCGCGGCACCGCGTCTGGCGCGCGCCATGGCCTGGAATACGGCCGGCAACATCGCCGGCGCCCTGCTCGGCACGTTCGTGCTGCTGCCGGCGCTGGGTTCACTGCGCAGCCTGCACGCGCTGGCCGCGGCCTCGCTCCTGCTCGGCGCCCTCGCCTTGTTCGCTCGCCACCGCGAGCGCCCCGCCCGGCGCGCCGTCGCCTTTTTGTTCGCGCCCGCGCTCTTGCTCTTGCCGCTCCAGCCCAGCGCCTTCGACATCGCGTCGCTGGCCTCGGGGTCGAACGTGTACTTTG
>JAYUXI010000462.1:0-3340 GCA_043753085.1 Myxococcales bacterium
GTCCACGAGGCGCTCGTGGAATCCCCTGAGGAGGCGCACGTGCGAGTCGTACTATCCGTTCTGCTGTCTGGCGTTGCCGTTTCGCTCGCCGCGTGCACGGCGCCCACCGTTTCGCTGAGCACGGCCGACCAGGCCATCATCGACGGCGAAAACTCGCCCAGCAGCGAAGACGCCGTCGTGCTTCTCGTGCATGTCGCCCGCCAAGGCATCGGCTCCTGCACCGGCACCCTCGTGGCTCCGAACCTGGTCCTCACCGCGCTGCACTGCGTCTCCGAGACGGACCAGTCCTCCGCCTGCGACGAAGCGGGCAAACCACTGGCCGGTGGGGACGTCGGCAGGACGCACACCGCCAACGACATGGTCGTGTTCACCGGCAGCACGCGACCCGAGTTCGAGCGCGGTATCGACCCGAAGATCGCGGCGCGCGGCCTGAAGGTCCTCGTGCCGGACACGGACACCATCTGCGCGAACGACATCGCTCTCATCGTTCTCGACCGCAACGTCGAAGGCGCGAAGATCGCACCGCTTCGGCTGGACGCAGACGTGATCTCCGGCGAGACCGTCACCAGCATCGGCTGGGGCGTGACCGACAACACCGACTTTCCGAACATGCGGCAGCGCCGGCTCGAGGTGCCCGTCGTGAACGTTGGCCCTCTGCGCGATCGACGGGGTCGCTCGCTCGGCCCGAGCGAGTTCGAGGTCGGCGAGTCGATCTGCTCGGGAGACAGCGGCGGACCGGCCATCGCCACCAGCACTGGCGCCGTCCTCGGCGTCGTGTCGCGCGGCGGCAACGGCACGCAAGATCCGAACGATCCGGCGGCCGGATGCACGGGGGCTCAAGCGTTCAACATCTACACGGGCGTCGCCGGTCACAAGGACTTCATCTTGTCCGCGTTCGACGCGGCCGCGGCCACGCCTTGGGTGGAGGGCAGTCTCAACCCCATCTTGTCGGTCTTCGGCAGCGCCTGCACCGCGGCCGAGGAATGCCAGCAGGGCGTGTGCGTGCAGACTGCAGGTGACGCGCCGACGTGCAACCTCGATTGTTCCGCCTCGGCTTGCCCGGACGGCTACGAGTGCACCGACGTCGCTGCCAGTGGTGGCGCCGCGGAAGAAGGCGGCAAGGCCTGCACCGTCGTGCCGCCGCCCGTGAAGAAGACCATCACGACGACCAGCTGCGACGCGACTCCCGTCACGCCCGCGTCGTCGTCGCTGACGGCGCTTGGATTCGCTGTGGCGGCGCTGGCGCTCACCCGTCGCTCGGCCCGGCGATGAGCGACGCCGCGTATGACCTGTGCGTCCTCGGCGCAGGTCCGGCTGGCTATGCCGGCGCCATGCGTGCCCACGACCTCGGCAAGCGGGTGGCCTTGGTCGAGGGCGGCAACGTCGGCGGCGCCGGCGTGCATTGCGGGGCGCTCTCGTCGAAGACCCTCTGGCACCTTTCGAACGATTACGTGCGTTCGCGGCGCAGTGACCGCGGCTATCTGCCGTGTTCCGGTGAGGTCGTCTTCGACGACGTGATGCGCTGCGTCCGCGACGCCACCGGCGAGCGCACCGCGATTTTCGAGTACCAGCTCGATGCCCTGGCCACGCCTCGCGACGACGGCGGCGTGGTCGAATTGCATCGCGCCCGCGCCGTGTTCCTCGACCCGCACACCGTCGAGCTCACCCGCCCGGACGGCAGCACGTACACCCTGAGATCCGATCACTTCCTGATCGCCACGGGGTCGAAACCGCGCTCTTTGCCCGGGGTCCAGGTCGACGGCCGGCGCATCGTCTCGAGCGACGAGATCGAGACTCTGCCAGACTTTCCCCGCAGCATGGTCGTCGTCGGCTCGGGCGTGATCGGCTGCGAGTACGCCACCATCTTCAGCAATTTCGGCCGCACCAAGATCTCGATGATCGACCGGCAGGCGCGCATCCTACCGTTCGAGGACGAGGACGTCGCCGAGCTCGTGTCGCGCAACTTCGAGGACTCGGGGATCCGCATCCACCGATCGTCGCAGCTGAAGGACCTGCGGACCGACGGCGACGGCGTCACCTACGTCATCGACGTCGGCAACGGCCTGACCGAGTCACACCACGCCGACTGCGCGCTGATCTCGATTGGCCGTGTGCCGAACACGGCGTCGCTCCGGCTCGACCGCGCCGGCGTCACCCTCGGCCCGAGCGGCGCCGTCCCGGTCGACGGTCCGTCCGATCCGCACAGCATTCGGCCCGGTGCGAGCGTACCGGCCAATCCGAGTCGTTCCCAGCACGGGCTGACCCGGGTGATTGGTGCGCCGCACATCCACGCTGCGGGCGACGTCACCGCCGACGTGGCGCTGGTGAATGTCGCCGAGCTGGAAGGGCGCTACGCAGTCGAGAGCATGTTCGGTCTCGCCCCGCGTCCGATCCCGTACGACGCGCTGTCGGCAATCATGTTCCTCCAGCCGGAGGTGGCCAGCTGCGGCCTGAACGAGATGCAAGCCAAGGCCCGCGGCATTGCCTACCGCGCCGGCGTGGTGTCCAACCAGCTCGTCGCGCGCAACGTCGCCATGCGCTCCACCTCCGGCTTCGTGAAGCTCCTTGCCGACGACAGGGGACACTTGCTCGGGCTCCGTGTCGTGGGCCCGCAGGCCTCCAGCACCATCCAGGGGGTGTCGTTCCTGATCGACCTGGGAGCCACCCTCGACGAGATCGACCGCTGCGTACACCCGCATCCTGGCATTCCCGAAGGCGTGCAGGAATGCGCGCGCTTGCTCTTGGGCCGGTCGGTCCACAAACCGGACGTGCTGGGCAGCAAGCTCCTGCGGGTCGTGCGCGGCTAACCCTTTCGAGCGGTCGCCAATTGGGCCTATGCTGCGCGCCATGACCGAGGCCGACAAGACCGCCACCCTCGAATCGATGCAAGCCACGCTGGCCGCCATGCAGGCGGCCAACAAGCGGGACCGCGTGCCGAGCCTCGACACGCGCCTCGGCCATCTCGACAAACTGGAGCGCGCCGTGATCGCGCGCAAAGAAGAGTTCGCCAAGGCCGTCGCGGAAGACTGGGGCCACCGCTCCCGACACGAGACCATGATGAGCGACATCTTCATCATCGCGAAGGCCGCTCGGTACGCACGGGCTCATCTGGCCGAGTGGCTCGAGCCGGAAGAGCGCGACGTCGACCTGACGTTCTTCCCGGCCCGCGCCGAGATCGTCTACCAGCCGCTCGGCGTCGTCGGCGTGATCGCCCCGTGGAACTACCCGATCCAGCTTGCGCTCGTACCGCTGGTCGACGCGCTGGCGGCCGGCAATCGCGTGATGATCAAGCCGTCGGAGCTCGTGCCGCGGACCGCCGCGCTGATCGCCACGTTGATCG
>JAYUXI010000463.1:0-18832 GCA_043753085.1 Myxococcales bacterium
CTGGGCCGGCGGGAGCTACCGCGAGCAAGCTGCGCGAAAACCTGGCATCTTGCCCGGCATGCCCATGCTTTCGCGATACTTCGAGACGCGCCGCGGCGACGACGGTGTCCACCGCATGCTGGTTCGTTTTACCGGCGTCCCGCTGCTGCGCATGGCGGCCACGAACAAGGGCACCGCCTTCACGCAAGAGGAGCGCACCGCGCTGGGATTGCATGGGCTCCTGCCGCCGCGGGTGACCACCCTCGAAGAGCAGGTCGACCGCGTGTACGCGCAGTATGGCCGCGAGCGCGCGCCGCTGGCGAAATACCAGTTTCTGCGCGCCCTGCAGGAGCGCAACGAGACGCTCTTTTACGCAGTGGTCGAGCGGTACCTCGCCGAGATGCTCCCGATTCTGTACACGCCGACCGTGGGCGACGCGGTCAAAGATTTTCACTCGATTTACCAGAGCGCGCGTGGACTCTCGTTCTCGGTCGACACGATCGGCCGGGCGTCCGAGCTGTGCGACAACTGCCTCTACGACGACGTCCGCATGATCGTCGCCACCGACTCGTCCGCTATTCTCGGCATCGGCGATCAGGGTTACGGCGGCGTCGCCATCGCCATCGGCAAGCTGGCACTCTACACGGCCGGCAGCGGCGTCAGCCCGTGGCGCAGCCTGCCCGTCGGGCTGGACGTCGGCACCGACCGAGCCGATCTCGTCGCCGCCAAGACCTACCTCGGCGCGCGCGCCTCCCGCCTGCGTGGCGACGAGTACCTCGACTTCATGGACCGCTTCGTCGAGGCCATCCGCGTGCGCTACCCGCGCGCCATCCTGCAGTGGGAAGACCTCGCAAAGGATGCGGCCTTCACCGTGCTGGCGCGCTACCGCGACATCTTGCCGTCGTTCAACGACGACATCCAAGGCACCGGCGCGGTCACGCTGGCCGGAGTGCTGTCGGCCTGCAAACGCAAGGGCACGCGCCTCACCGACGAGCGTGTGGTCGTGTCTGGCGCCGGGGCAGGCGGCGCTGGTGTCGCGTGGGAAATCGTCCGCGGCATGCAGGCCGAGGGTTTGACGCGCGACGAAGCGCTCTCGCGTGTCTTCGTCATGGACTCGAAAGGACTGCTCACCGAGGGGCGGCCCATGGAGGACTACAAGAAGCCATTCGTGCGCACGCGCGCTAGCTTCGATTCGTGGAGAGTGAGCGGAGTGCCGACGCTGCTCGACGTGGTGCAGCACGCAAAGATCACGTGCTTGCTAGGGCTCTCCGGTCAGCCCGGCAGCTTCACGCGCGAGATCGTCCAAGGCGTAGCCAAGAACACGCCGCACCCGATCGTGTTCGCGCTCTCGAATCCCACGTCGTCGTGTGAGGCATTGCCGAGCGACGTCATGGAATGGACCGCCGGTGCGGCGCTGATCGCCACCGGCAGCCCGTTCGAGCCCGTGCGCGTGCGCGGCCGCGACGTGCCGATCGGGCAGGGCAACAACGCCTTGATCTTCCCGGGCCTGGGCTTCGGCGCGATCCTGGCCGAGGCGTCGGCGATCACCGACGGCATGGTCACCGAGTCGGCGCGCGCGCTCTTCGAATACACCGAAGAGAAACACGCGGCGGCGGGCCTCATCTATCCACCGGTCGACGAGCTTTCCGCCGTTTCGGTGCGGGTCGCGGCTCGCGTGATCGCGCGCGCATTCGCCGATGGCGTGGGCCGCTCGGAGCGCCTGCGTGTGCTGCTCGAGAGGAACGAAGATCTGCTCGCCTATGTGGAGCAAAAGCGATGGCGTCCGCATTACCTGCCGTTCGTCAAAGCCTGAGCAGGGCGGCTCCTTCAGAGAGTGCGGACCGGTCCGAACAACACCTCCAGCGCGAGCCCACGCCGGCCGCCGCCGCTGGCCGCACCGAAGTTCTGCGCCTTTACGCGCGCGACCAAGCACAGGAGCGCCACCTTGCCGCCCCGTGCCGGATCGTCGAGCCGCGTGCTGACGCCCGCGACCTGGCCGTGCGCGTCCACCTCGACGACCAAGCGGAGCGCAGCGCGGTCGAGCCAGCCGTCGCGCTGCGCGTCGGCAGCGCATGCTTCGAAGCCGTTGGCCACGGCATCCAGCACCTGACCCAAGCGGTCGGCTTCGAGTCCGCGTGACTCGGCAAGGCCGAATGTGGCGTGCGGCCGCGTGAGCATGCGCTCGTATGCCCCCGCGTCGTCTGCCGGAGGGGCGTCGGCCGCGGCGTCGCGCAAGACCGCCGGCGCCACCGTGGCGGCGGCTGCGGGCACTACCTCGACGTCACGGCTTGCGCCGGCGCACGCAGTTGCATGCAATGCGCATGCAACTGCCAGGACGCGCCCGCTCCGAATCACGCCAGCAACGTCTTGGCGATGACGACGCGCTGGATCTGGCTGGTGCCCTCGTAGATCTGCAGAATCTTCGCGTCGCGCATCAGCTTTTCGACCGGGTAGTCCTTGGTGTAGCCGTTGCCGCCGAAGATTTGCACGGCGTCGATGGCGGTGGCCATGGCGCTGTCGGCGCCGTACGCCTTGGCGCAGGCCGACGTGAGCGGTGACATCTTGTGCTGATCCAGCGCCCAGGCGGCCTTGCGCACCAGCAGCTGGGTGGCCTCGATGCGAATGGCCATCTCGGCCAGCATGAACTGGACCGCCTGGTGCGTGGCGATCGGCACGCCGAACGCCTTGCGCTCCTTGGCGTACGCCGTGCATTCGTCGAGGCACCGGCGCATCAGCCCCACGGCGCCCGCGCCGATGTCGGGGCGGGTGGTGTTGAACGTCTCCATCGCGAGCTTGAACCCCTTGCCAGCGGGCGCCAGCAGCTGCGACGCAGGCACCTTCACGTCGTTCAGCGTGACGGTGCAGGTGTCGCTCGCGCGCTGCCCGAGCTTGTCTTCGTGCTTGCCGACCTCGAGCCCCACCGCGTCGCGGTCGACCAGGAACGCGCCGATGCCCTTGTGGCGTGCGGCCGGATCTTCGGTGGCGAAGATGACGAACCAGCGCGCCCGCGACGCGTTGGTGATCCACGCCTTGGCGCCGCTGATCACGTACTCGTCGCCGTGCTTCACGAAGCGCGCCTGCATGCCGGCCACGTCGCTGCCGGCGTTCGCCTCGCTGGTGGCGTAGCTGGCGCAGATCGGCTCGCTGGTGAGCATGCCGAGATACTTCTTCTTCTGCTCGTCGCTGCCGGCGAGGATCACCGGCGTGGCCGCCAAGGTGTTGGCGGTCATGCTGGTCTGGATGCCGGTGCAGCCGTAGGCCAGCTCCTCGACGATCATGGTGCTCTCGAGCTCGCCGAGGCCGAGGCCGCCGTACGCCTCCGGCACCGTCACGTTGACCAGGCCGGTTTCCCACGCGGCTTCGAACACGCCTCCCGGAAAAATACTGTCGCGATCGGCCTTGGCGGCGACCGGGATGATGCGTTCCTTGGTGAACCGCCGCGCGGTGTCGATCAGAGCTTTTTGTTCTTCCGTGACGTCGAAGTCGATCATGGCAGTTTCCTCGTGGTTCAGTACCCGCGTGGCGTGGGTCGGTCAGCGGAGACGGCGCTGGCGGGCGCGTTCTAGCTCGGTGCGTGCAGTACGCATGCCGAGCACATAGCCCAAGACGATGCCAACCAGCAGCACCCCTGGGATGAAGATGAAATGCTCGGGGGTGGGGAAGCCCATCAGCCCTCGGCGGTTGGCTTCGCGGTTTTGGCGGCGGCGCGATCGAGCACTCGATCCATCGCGTCGAGCCGTGCGTGCAGTGAGCGCTGGCGGCTCCACAAAAGGGCCAGGTAGCCAAACAGCAAGAGCCAGATGGCCACGTAAGCCTGGACCAGCAGCATCTCGCCGCTTTTTGTCTCGGGGCCGCCGGTGACGGCCTCGAACTCGGCGGCGCGATCGCTGGATTGGGTGCCGGTGGGTGTAGTTTGCAAAATCAGGTGCCGCCTTCCGGGGAGTCGTCGAGACCAAGGTCGATCGCGTCGTTCTCGCCGAGGGCCAGCCGCTCGGCTGCCATGACGTGGCGCATGCGAACCCACAGCAGCAAGACGATGAGAAGCGTGAACGAGGCGAAAGAGAGCGCGAGGGAAATTTTCATGGCGGGGTGGCCGAGGCCGCCACCCTGCGACGTGATCACGGTCGGGTGCTGCCCGCTCCACTTGCGCACGCTGTAGTGGATGATCGGGATGTTGGCGGCGCCCAGGATGCCGAGCGCTGCGGCAAAGCGTTTTTCTGCCGAGCCGCCGCCCGAGAAGCTGCGGAGCAGCGCGTAGGCCACATAAAGGAGCAGGCTGAGCAACGTGGTGGTGAGGCGTGGATCCCACGTCCAGTAACGCCCCCACGACTTGGCCGCCCAGAGCGGCCCGGTGATCATCACGATTGCCCCGAACAGTACCGCCAGCTCGGCTCCGGCGCGCGCGAAGGCGTCCCACGAGGTCTTGCCGCGAACCAGGTAGCCGATGCTACCGACGAAGCACGCGCCCGCCCCCACGTACATGCAGTATGCAGAGGGCACGTGGAAGTAGAAGATCTTGTACACGACGCCCAGGCGCGCATCGACCGGCGTGTTCAAAAATACGTGCTCGATGGTGGCGACGAAAAGAAGCGCCGTGACAACCAGCAGCCCGTAAAACAGCGGATCTTTTCGTTTCAACGGGTCTCCGCGGAGGACGCTATCATGTCCGCGAGCGCAGTCGCAAACCAGCGCCGGATGGTTCGCGGGAACGGCCACATCCAGCCGTAGTCGGGGCCGGTGAAGCGCGCGACGATGTCGTCTTCGAGAGCCCGCGCGCGCTCCAGCCCGTGGACCTCGAGCGTGGCCGCGATGGTTTCCTCGTACGCCTCCCATTCGATCCGGGCCCGGCCGTAGGCCAGCCCAATGGGAAACAACGGGGCGAGGTAGAGGAAGGTCATGAGCGCGTCTCCGTAGCGGCGGCGTTGCTGCAAGTGCACGCGTTCGTGGCGCAGCAACACGTACCGCGACGTGTCGTCCATGTAGTGCCAGCCATCCGGCACGTACAGTACCCCCCAGAGCACCGTGTGGTAGTGCGTGAGATACTTGTTCTGGCCGCCGAGCGTGAGGATGCGCAGCGCGCGGTCGATGGCATGCTGCAGCCTCTGGCCGCGTTTCTCCTCGAGGCGGAACGAGGGAAACTCGGCCGCGATGTCGCGGAGCAAGGCTTCCGTGCGTGGAAAGGTCACGGCACCTCGAACGAGTCGCCCACCTTGACGCCGCGCCCATGGACCCACTCGGCCGCGGTGACCGCGCGTTTGCCTTCGAGCTGCACCTGGACGAGCTCGATTGCGCCCGCGCCGGTGGCCACGTAGACGCCTTGTTTGTCGGCCAGGAAGACGTGCCCGGGGGGATACGCGGCGGTGGCTCTGCCCGTGGAGATCCGTGTGGCATGCACGCGAATCGTCTTGCCCTGCAGCACTGTATGCCCACCCGGCCAGGGGCTCATGCCGCGCACCAGATCGTGCACGGTCTGCGCCGATTGCACCCAGTCGATCCGGCCGTGCCACTTCTGCAGCAGGGGCGCCATGGTGATGCCTTGGTCCGGCTGCGCGCGGGCCACGAGCTCACCCGCCACCGCCCGCGCCAGGTGACTCTCCACCATCTGGCCGGCCAGCGCCGAAAGGCGCGTCGACAGCTCCGCTTGGGTCTCGTCCGGGCCGATGTCCAGCCGCTCTTCGTGCAGCATGGGACCCGTGTCCGTGCCCTCGTCCATCTGCATCAGCGTGATGCCCGTCTCGGTTTCGCCGCGCACGATGGCCCACGTGATCGGCGCCGCGCCGCGGTACTTCGGCAACAGCGATGCGTGCAGGTTGAGCGAACCGATCCGCGGCGCCCCCAGGACGTCGGCCGGAAGGATGCGCCCGTAGGCGATCACCAGCGCGACGTCGAGCTGCAGTGCGCGCAACTCGGCGGCGAGCTCGCCGTTGCGCAGCTTGGTGGGCTGCGCCACGGGCAAGCCGAGCTCGAGCGCGCGCACCTTGACCGGCGGGTGCCTTACCTCGAGCCCGCGCCCGTGCGGCTTGTCGGGCTGGCAGACGACCAAGGCGACGTCGGCGATGCGGGCGAGCGCCTCGAGCGCGGGTACCGCGAAGTGGGGAGTTCCGTAGAAGGCGGCGCGCATGCGGCCCTCTTACTTCACGCGCACCGGAATATCGTACTTGGCGTAGACCTTGCCGACGTTTCCCGCGAACGGGAAGCGGATGCGGATCTGGTATTCGCCCTTGGGCAGACCGCCGGCCTCCACCAGGTCACGATCTTTGCCGTGCTTTCTCCATTTGTATTTGATCGCCTCGTACGGAACTCTCACCGAGATGGTGCCCTTCGGCACGAGCACGATGCGCGCGATCGATCCGCTGAAGGTCTCGGCCACGGCGCCTTCCGGAAAGGCCACGTCGCGGCCCTTGGCGTTGAGCGAGAGCATCGGGAACTTCACGGTGGGGTTGCGGTAAAAAAACACCGGTAGCTTCTCCTTCGAGAGGTTCTCGAAGACCATCCGCACCTCGATACGACCGCCCGGTGCCACCTCCGGCGCCGACAGCGTGACCTTCACGCCGAGCAGCTTGTTCATCATGTAGGCGGCGGGCGGGTCGGCGTCGCAGTCGCCGCCACGCACCGTGCCGTCGAGGTCGTCTGCATGGTCGAAGATGCACTCGTTGTTGACGTTGGGGGAGGGCGCGATCGCCGGGGTGGACTTGCTGCCGTCGTTGTCGACGGGGGGCGCGCCGGTGTTGATCGGCTGGTACTTGATCGGGATGCGCTCGGGCGGCTTGCAGCCGAGCCCACCGAGGCTGGCGCAAAGAAGGACGATTAGTCGATGCATGCTTGCCATTCGTCTGCGGTGTTGGCGCCCTTGGCGCAGCGCACCTGCTTGCCGGTGATCTCGGCTTCGCAACGCAGCTGGACCTTCTGGTACGAGGTATCCCCGAGCTTCACCGCACGCTTCATGTCGCGGACGGCGCGCGCCTGCGGCGGCGGCAGCTTCTGCAGCTCGGGATCGGCTTCGAGGGACAGGTCGATGTAGTGCTCGAGGATCTGCTGGCACTCTTCGCGGGTGGCGTGGCTGGAGCATCCCGGCAGCAGGATGGCTGCCGCGATGACTCCGACTGCGGGTGCCGAACGGCCGCTCACCGGCCCACGATAAACTACCTGGGCTCACGTGTCATTGCTTGCCACCTCGGCCGCTGGCTTCGACGGCCGGCGCTGGGTACCATCGAGCGCGCATGAGCAAAGATCGCACGGCCGGAGCGGTGGTCTGGGTGGTTGCCTTCGGCATCACGTTGTCGTCGGGCGCGTGCTCCTACGCCGCGGACGCGCTGTTTCACGGGGCAGGGCGGGCAGCCGATGGCGGCGCGGCGCCGAAGAACTGCGAAGATCGCGTCCAGAGCGCCGGCGAGAGCGACGTCGATTGCGGCGGCGGCTGTGGTCCGTGCGCGGTCGGCAAGCACTGCGCACAGCCCGCGCATTGCGCCAGCCAGGTCTGCGCCGGCAACGATCCGTCCGGCGCCATCTGCCAGCCTCCTTCGTTCGTGGACGGCGTGAAGAACGGCAGCGAGACCGGCAGCGATTGCGGCGGCTCGGCGGCCGCGCCCACTTGTCCACCGGGGCAGGGTTGCCGTGCCGGCTCCGATTGCATCGATGCAGTCTGCAAAGATGCAAAGTGCACCACGCCCGGCGCCACCGATGGCGTGAAGAACGGCACCGAGACCGACGTCGACTGCGGCGGAGCCCAGGCGCCCGGCTGCTCGAACGGCAAGGGCTGCGGCACGGGCGCCGATTGCGTGTCCACCGCATGCAGCCAGACGCTGCGGGTGTGCGCGCCGGTCACCGCGGTCGACGGCGTGAAGAACGGCACCGAGACCGACGTCGATTGCGGCGGTCCCGAAGCCGGCGTGCCCCGCTGTGCGCCAGGAAACGCGTGCGGCGGCGCGCTCGACTGCGCCAGCTCCGTGTGCACCGGCCCCGTGTGCCAGCCGCCCACCGGCACCGACGGCGTGAAGAACGGCGACGAGAGCGACGCCGACTGCGGGGGCCGGCTCACCGGCGCGCCGCGCTGCACGCCGGGCCGGATCTGCGCCCAGAACGCCGACTGCTCGCTCGGCTGCAACTACCAGAGCCGGTGCGTCGACAGCCGGACGTGTACCCGGAGCCGCGGCGGTGACACCTGCGGCGCCGGCGAAACGCCGAGCCCCAACCACGAGAGCTGCTGCAACCTCGGCCAAGGGTACGGCGTGAGCGGGCAAACGGTGGCCCTCGAGAAGTACCTGGTCACCGCGGGCCGCATGCGCGCGATGGTCGAAGCGCTCGACGGCAACTTCAAGGGGTGGATCACCCAGAACAAGCCGGCTTGGTTCGCGGACGCGTGGCTGGCGTCCTTGCCGGAGAACAAGTTCGACGCCGAGCAGGGGCTCGGTCCGTACGGCCTGACCGTGCGCAGCGGCTGCGGCTACGTCGACAGTGGCATGACCAGCGCCCGCACCTACGACACCGATTCGGACATCCTGGCCGGTCCTCCTGGCGCGCAGGTGCCGGATCGCGCGGTCGAAGTGCCCCGGGATCTGCTGGACGAGAAGCCACTCAACTGTGTGACTTTCCACATGGCCGCGGCGCTGTGTGCGTACGACGATCGCCAAATCGCGTCGGCCGCGGCAATCAACGCGGCCATCGCCGGTCCCGATGGGCGTACCGCGCCGTGGGGCAACGCGCCCACCATGGCCGATGCGCCGGCTAGCCTGACGGCGGGCCGGTACTCGTCGTACCGGAATGCCGGCAACAGCGGCACGTTCACCTACCGTCTGCCGGTCGACGCCTTCCTCGAGAACACCCGCGGGATTCCCGCGCCCGGCCGCATGTCGAGCTCGGCTGGCGCCTACGGCAACTACGATCTGTACGCGCCGTTCATCCACTGGACCGAGGCGCCCGGCCAGTTTCTCTTCACGTACTCGTGGGAAGGGCACCCCCGCGACACCGTCGTGACGCCGTACGCCTCCGAGGCGTACCACGCGATCGGCTTTCGCTGCATGAAGGTGCTCTGACACGCGCGCCGCAGCGGTGCTAAAGCGCGCCCCATGGTCACGACCGACTCCCGCGCGATGAACTTCGGCTCCGGGCCCGGCGCCTTGCCGCTGCCCGCGCTCCGTGAAGCCCGCGAAGAATTTCTCGACGTGGCCGGCAGCGGCATGAGCATCCTCGAGCACAGCCACCGCGGCGCCGTCTATGAGGCCATCCACGAGGAAGCGCGCGCGCTGTTCCGCGAGATCCTGGCGCTGCCAAGCACCCACGACGTGCTCTTTTTCCAGGGCGGCGCCAGCGAGCAGTTTGCCACCGTGCCGATGAACTTCCTGGCGCCCGGCCAGCGCGCCGGTTTCGCAGTGCATGGCGTCTGGGGCGAAAAGGCAGTGCAGGAAGCCACCACGTGGAGCGCGCTCCGGGGCAGCGCGGCACCGGCCGTCGTGTCGGCCCAGGTCGGCACCCGGTATCTGCGCGTCCCCGATGCGGCCACGCTGGCGGAGCTGCCCACCGGACTCCGCTACGTGCACTGCACCACCAACGAGACCATCCATGGGGTGCAGTGGAACGCCGCCGACATCCCCGCGGCGCTGGCGCACACCGGCGCGCCCCTCGTCTGCGACATGTCGAGTGACTTTCTGTCGCGTCCCACCGACCTCGCGCCCTACGCGGTCATCTACGCAGGGGCGCAGAAAAACGTGGGGCCCAGCGGCCTCGTCGTGGTCATCGCGCACACCGACTTCGTTGCCAGCTGCCAGAAGGACATCCCGCGCATCTTTCGCTACGACGTGGCGCTGAAGGAGCGCTCACTGGTCAATACGCCGGCGGTGTTTTCGGTGTATCTTGCCCGCAACGTGCTGCGCTGGCTCAAGAGCGAGGGTGGGCTGGTGGAAATGGGCAAGCGCAACCAGAACAAGGCCAACCTGGTGTACGGCGCGCTCGCGGGCAGCGGCGGCTTTTATACGATTCCAGTGGAGCATGCGGCGTGCAGCCAGATGAACGTGGTCTTCGGCCTGCCCAACGCGCAGCTGGAGATGCGCTTTTTGGCCGAGGCGAAGGCGCACGGCATGGTGGGGTTGAAGGGCCACCGCTCGGTCGGCGGGATGCGGGCCGCTCTGTACAACGCCGTCCCGGAGCAGTGGGCCAAGGCCCTGGCCGACTTCCTGATCGATTTTGCTGCGCGCGCCGGTTGAGCATTCTGGTAAAGCACCGCCCATCATGCGTGGATTTTTGCGTCCCTCCCTCCGCCCCGAAGCCAACGAAGCCCAGAAGCAGTTCGCCGCGTTCACGCGTGCGCGCCGCACCAAGCTCGCCAAGGCCGCCCAGACCAACCTCCTCAAGGCCGACCAGTGGGCCCGCGGCGAGGTCGTTCCGGCCGAGCTCGGCTCCGCGCTCGAGCGCGGCATCGCCGGCCTGAAGAAGAAGTAAGCGTCGCTCGATACCGCTCTGCGCGAACCGCGCGAGCTTTGCAGGAGCCAGCTGCGCCGAGGTTCGCACCTCAGCGCTGCGCTCACCATTGTTCAGTCGAATGCGTCGCCCAGCTGCGACGCGGCGTACTTTACCGCGTCCTTCGCGTCGGACACGTACGCGCCCATGCCGAAAAACTCGTGGGTCACGCCCTCGTAGGTCTTCTGGTCGACCTTGGTGCCGGCTTCCCTCAGCTTCTTGGCCAGCTCCAGCCCGGACGAGGTGAGTGGATCGACCTCGGCGTTGATGATGGTGGTCGGCGGTAGCTTGTCGAGCTTGGCCGCCACCAGGTTCAAGCGGGGGTCGGAGCCGTCTTCCGGCTTGCCGGCGTACTTCTCCATGAACCAGCCCATCATTGCCTTGTTGAGCGGCTTGGCGTCCGCGTAGGTCCCGTACGACTCGCCGGTCATGTCGGTGCTGGCGACCGGGTACACGAGCACCATGGCGAGTGGCGCTTTCTCTTTCTTGTCGCGGGCCATGATGGCCACGTTGGCGGCCAGGTTGCCGCCGGCGCTCTCGCCGAGCACGGCGAACCTCTTGCCGTCGCCGCCGTACGACGCGCCATTTCTCACGGCCCACTGGTACGCCGCGAAGGCATCGTCCTGCGCGGTGGGAAAACGGTTCTCGGGACCCTTGCGGTAGTCGACCGAGATCACGATTGCTTTGGCCGCGTTGGCGATGGCGCGCGGCGTGGCGTCGTAGCTGTCGTTGTCGGCGATGACGAACCCGCCGCCATGGAAGTACACGACCGTGGGCAGCGGCGCTTTGCCGTCCTTCGGGGTGTAGACGCGAATCGGCACCTCGCCGCCTTTGACCGCGATCCTCTTGTCTTCGACCTTGCCGACTTCTTCCGGCTTCTGGTCCTTGTTTTTCTTGGTGAGCAGCGACTTCACCGCGTCGGCCGGGGTGGGCTGCTTGCGCGCTTCGGCCGGCTGCAGCTGATTGAGCGGCTTGCCGCCCAGCGTGCCGAGCTCGACGATGACTTCCTTCATGTCGGAGTCGAGCCGGCTCATCCACTTTGGCTCGATCGCCTTGGGAGCCTCGGGCGCGGCCGACCTGTCCGGTGCCGGTTTGTTCGCCGTACTGGTCGAAGCGGCGCCGCCGGCGCCATCCTTCGGCCGTTCGGGTTCGGTGCAGCCTACAGCTGCTGCGGTCACGATCAGGGCGCCCGCGAGAGTTGTCTTCATAGGGCCACTGCTTGCTCCTTTGCGGCGCTTCGCGCAACCCCCCGACCCGCGCGCCGCCGTCTCAGTTCGTCCATGTGGCGCCGACGCGCCGCCGCAGCGCGGTGGCCTCGCGGGTCATCGCGAAACGAACCACGTCGCCGGCGTACGGGTGCTCGAGGACGGCGCGCAGAGCGACCACGCCCGGCGTTTCCGTTTGCGACAAAAAACCCGGATCGAGTGCACGCAATTCGTCCACGGTGCTGAGCAGATCGCCGGTGAGCACGTAGGCGATGCGCAGCTCGGTGCGCGCCACGGCGGCCATCAGGTCGTCGATCAGCACCGGAGCGCTCTCGGGCTTGGCGAGGCGGGGGGCCAGATCTTCGAGCGCGCGCTTGCTCCTGCGCGACAGCGCTTTGGCCACGGCTGGCTCGTATTGGGCGACGAGACGTTTGGTGATGACGTCGATCTCGTGCTCGCCGTAGTGCGCGTAGCCCTGACGAGCCGCGGCGAGCAGGTAGGCTTCGATGTGCGGCGGGGGCAGCTCTTCGAGCCAGGGCACGCACAAGGCTACCTTGGCGAGGGCGCGCGCCAGGCTGGCGATCTGCGATTGCTCGGGCAGCTCGGTGAGACGCTTGGGCACGATGATCCACGGCTCGTCCTGAACGAACACGCGCGTGCGCGTGACCTGTGCGGTGACCACGAGCTCCACGTTGCCGATGCCGAGCGCGCGGCACAGGCGGTCCAGGAGCTGGCGCGTGGGGTGTCCACTGCGGGCACCTACGCGATCGCGAGCGCCGATGCCGATCTCGGACAGATCCGAGCGCAGCATCTTGCTCTCGGTACCGGACAGCGCCGCGGCAACTTCCAGCAAGGCATGACCGGCCTCGCGCGGGGCGGCGTGCGTGATCAGCGTGGCGCGGTCGAGTGGGGCGTGGTGGCCTTCGAACGGGGCGAGCTCGCGGTTGCGCAGCCAGCGGTGCCGACCTTCGTCGAGATCGCCGATGATCGCGCGCAGCTCGCTGACGACGATGGCTTCTTCGGGGCGGCGCTCCGCGCCCATGATGCGCTCGAGCAGGTCGAGCGCTTGGCCTGGCTTGTCGATTGCGAGGAGCGGGCGCGCCTCGGGCACGATCATCTCCATCAGCACCCGCGACGCTTCTTCGTTCGAGCCGGATCGCGCGAGCGCGTTGGCGAGCTGGAAGCGCGCTTGGTACAGCTCGCGGTTCTGCCGGATTGCTTGCGTGAGGTGATTGATGCCATCGCGCACGCGACCCAGCTTGTCGATCTCGACGTTGCCAAGCTCGGCGAACCAGCGTGCTTCGGTGTGCCCCAGCTCGTGGCCCCGCTTCAGCACCGCGCCGACGGCCTGCGCGTACGAAGCCGCGTCTTCGCCGCGGCTCCTGTCGATGTGGAAGAACTTGCGGAGGCGCAGCAGCGTGGCCTCGTTGTTCGGCGCGCGCGCGGCCGCCTCGACCAGCGCGCGTTCGGCTTCGCCCACCTCACCCAGCTGCTGACGGAGCTCGGCGAGCTCGAGGAGCACGTCGGCCTTGCTGTAGTCGTCGGGCTCGACGTGAGAGAGGCGTTCGAGCAGATCGGCTATCTCGCTGCGGTGATCCGGCGGCGTGACGCCTTCGACGGTCTCGCCAGCCTTGCTGGCCAGGCGGTGCAAGAGCGCCCGGAGCGCGCGTGGCCCCTTCTCGTCGAGCTCGACAGCGAGCCGTAGCGAGCGCTCGGCGGCCGGCAGGTCGATGGCGATTTTTTCGTAGATGCGGGCAAGCGCGAACAGCGCGGTGAGGCGCGAGGCCGCGTCGTCGGGCAGGGCGGCCACCGCTTCGAGCACCTCGATCGCCTCTGGCCACGTGCGCTCGGTGATGTACAGCTCGGCGAGGGTGAGCAGCGACGGCGAGTGCTCGTGCGAGGCCAGGCGTACGCGCTTCATCGCGTCGATGGCGAGCGGGATGTTCTGCAGTTTGTCGCGCGAGACGACGGCGATTTCGGTCCCGAGCGTACGCACGGCTTCCTCCGTGGTGGCGCGCGTGAGGGCGTCGCGGAAGATCGCGACCAGGCCCGCGTAGTCGCCGGCCTCTTGGCGTAGTGTCGAGAGGGCGCCGGCGGCCGGGACTGCGTCGGCGTCGACCATGAGGGCTTCTTCGAGCAACACGCCCGCGCGCTTGCACCGGGACTCGATGCTGCCGAGACGGCTGTCGTTGCTGGGCGCGAGCAGCAAAGTGGCGGCGTCGGTGAGGTACCGCGCGCGGGTCTTGGGCTCGGGCCGCGCGAGCTCGGCGAGCGCCACGGCCGCGGCGACGGCTGCGTGTGCATCGGCCAGCAAGTTGCCGAGGCGCGCGAGGCCGGTGGCGGCGGTGACGCTGCCGGGATCGACGGTGAGGGCGGCCGAGAAGCGTTCGAGCGCTTCCTGGATCAGATCCTGGCTGCTGGAGCCCCAGCGCTCGAGTAGCAGGGCAAGCTCGACCTCGAGAACCACGCGGGTGGAGTCTTCGTAGGCCACGCTGGCAAAGGCGCGCAGCGCCGACAGCACCGCGCCGCGGGCGGACGGATCGCCTTTGCGTGCAGCATCCATCTTTTGCCGGACCACCGCTTCGAGTGCGCCGTGGTCGGTGGGGTCGAGGCTGAGGATGCGCTCGTACGTTTCGTAGGTGTCGCGCTCGGAAAGGTGCCACTCCTGGATGCTGGCGAGCGACCAGAGGGCACCAAGGCGCGCGCGGGCGTCGAGCAGGGCGGTGCCCTGCAGCGACAGCACGCGACCGAGCTGTGACCAGGCGCTTTGCCGGCGCGACAGGCTTTCGAGCGTTCGCAGGGCCGGCACGTGGCTCGGCTCGGCGGCGAGGATGTCCTCGAGCAAGACCACCGCGCGGGGGATGTCCTGACCGAGCTCGATCAAGAGCTCGGCGAGGTGAAACGCATGGCCGACGCGCAGCTCGGGATCTTGCGTTCGCTCGAGGCGCTTCCCGGCCAGCGTGATGCGCTCGCCGAGACCCACGGTGGGCACTCGCGTGGAGCCGGCTTCGCGCATGGCCGCGCGCTTTGCTTTGCGTGCGAGCACTCGCGCCAGGCGGTCGGCGATCAGCGCGTCGTCGGGCATTTCGACCAGGGCCTGCACGTAGAGCCGGGCGGATTGGCCGTCGTCGCCGGTGCGAAACTCCTCGATCTCGGCGGCACGCACCAGAAAGCGCGCCCGCTCTTCCGGACGCGTGGCCGTCGCCGACAGATCCTCGAGCGCGGCGCGCAGCGCGACGTGATCGCCGAGCGTCGTGAGGATGCGTGCGATCTCTTCCGGCGGCGCCAGGTGCGCTGGGTCGAGCTCGCGCGCGGCGCGCAGGGATTCGAGCGCCTGCGCTGGCGAGCCGAGGTTCGCCTCTTCGATGTGGGCGAGCGCGAGATGGTACTTGACCTTGTCGTCTTTGGACGGCGTGTGCTCGATGCGGGCGCGCAGCGAACGCGCCGCCAGCTCGTGCCGACCGGCGGTCTCGTGCAGACGGCCTTCGAGCTCGCGCGCCATGTCGTGCGATGGATCCTGGGCCAGTACCTCGGCGACGAGACGCTGCGCACGCTCGTGATCGACGAGCTCGAGCTCCTTGGCCGCGCGCACCCGCAGCTGCAGCGCGTCGGCCACGTCTCCAGCGAGTTGGGCCTCGGCGAGCAGCGCCTGCGCCACGCCGCGGTGATCGCCGACGCGGCCTGTGTTGCGGGCCAGTCCGAGAATTGCGCTGCGGCGGTCTGGCTCGAGCGCGAGGATCTCTTGGTACGCGCGCAGCGCACGCCGCGGCTCGCCGATCACGTCTTCCCAGAGCAGCGCCGACTTTTCGAGGTACGCGACCTTGCGCGCGGGATCGGTGGCTGCGAGCGTGGCCTGCGTATACAGGTCGAGCAAGGCGCGCACTTCGCCGTCGAGCTCGCCGGAGGGTGCGGGCGCCATCAAGCGCGCCAGCAGGTCCACGGTTTCGGAGTCGTCCGGACGGAGCGAGAGCGACACCTCGAGGTGCTTGAGGGCAAGCGGCCTTTCGTCCATCTGGTCGGCGATGAGGGCGGCGCGGCGAAAGCTTTCGGAGGCGCGCGGCTCGCCGACGCGGCGGGCCGCTTCGTCCAGCCATAGCCGGATGCGTTCCGGATCCTGCTCGGAGAGCGTGTAGAGGCGGTCGAGGGTTTCGATCAGCTTGGGATCATTCTGATCGAGCTCGTACGCCGCCAGCAAGAACTGGATCGCGGTGCCGACGTCGCCGAGCTTTTCGGAGAGCGAAGCGAGGCGCTGTAGCTCGAAGTACCGCACGTCGCGATCGGTGAGAAACACGAGACGCGCGCGGCGCGCCTTGATGGCGTCGTCCCAGCGACCGAGGGTCTCGTAGTGGCCGACGAGCTCGTCGAGCACGCGCCGGTCGACCGCGGGCACGGTGGGTGCGCGGGCCGACGCGCGCTCCAGCAAGCTGGTGGCGTGGTTGATGTCGCCGGTGCGCTCGTTGGCGAGAATGGCGGCGTCGAGCTCGAGCTGCGCGCTGCGGTGCGGTTGATGTTCGAGCTGCGCTTCTTCGTCGAGCAGGGCGACGAGCGTGGCGGCGTCGTCGACGGTGGCCAGAAACAGCGAGAGCGCGTGCCGGACGGGGCCGACACTGGGATCGAGCGCGACGGCACGCTCCAGCGCGGCGCGCGCTTCTTCGTCGCGGTCGAGATTTTTCTCCAGGATCTTGGCGCGCTCGACGTGGAGCCACGCGGCGAGCTCGGGCTGGGCGGCATACGCGTCGGCCAGGCGCGCGAGGTGCGTGGCGAGGGCTTCGAACGCGACGGGCGTGCCCGTGACCGTGGCGGACCAGAGCTCGCCCTCGAGCCCACGCAGCGCGGCGGCGTGACCGGGGGCGCGGGCGAGCGTGCGTTCCCACGCTTGCCGCACGACCGAAGGATCTTCGCCGGCGCCGTCCAGCAAGCGGGCTCTTTCGGCCAGGAGCTCGGTGGTGAGCGGCTCGTCGCCACCGACCTCGATCTCGCGGGCGAGGTGCTCGAGCATCGAGCCGAGCTCGGATCGGCCCCGCGAGCGAAGGCGCGTTTGCCAGTGCGCGATGCGAAACAGCGCGTCGATCTTCAGCGCGGCGTCGGCGTGGTAGTTTGCCCGAACGTCGTCGTCGTTGAGCTCCGCTACGACCGAGAGCTCGCCGTGGGCGCGGGCCATGCCGACCGTGTCTCCCGACTTTTCGAGCACCGCGAGGCGGGCGGCGAGAAGCTCGGAGAGATCGGCGAGCACGTCGAGCTCGATCGCAGGCTTGGCAACGCCAGGGCGCGTCTCCGAGCCCTCGTTTTCCTTGGTGCTGGGCCCGCGCCGCTTGGGCGGTGGCGGCGGCACGGACTCGGCACGGCCTCGTCCGACCGGCGGCCTGCCGCCGGGCAGGGAGCCGACCTTGCTGCCGCCGAGGTCCGCCGCGGTGGGCGCAAAGATCGCGGGCGCACGAAACTGCGAGAGGTCGACGACCTGGATGTTCTCGGTGGCGATCTTCTTCAGCTGCTTGGCGTGATCCTCGATGCCCCAGTTTTCGTGCTCCCCGGTGATCGACAGCAGACTGTCGACGGAGAATGCGGGATCGAGCTCGACATTCGCATCCGCAGCCACGGCGTAGTCATGGCGAGAGCCTGCCGCGAACGGGTCTGGCTGCGCGAAGGATTCCTCCTCGAGCTCCAATTCGGCCTCGTCGCTGAGGTCGTCCACGCTGGAGTACGAGTCTCTGGAATGCGGAGGCACCTGTGCCATGGGCTCGCATCCTCGCACGCTTCTTGCCGAGCTGCATGGTTCGTCGACTTTGTTGCGAAACCTGTCCTTCGCCTTTGCGTCTCGCAACCGCAACGGGCCTATTTCCGGTCCATAGGCGGTGGCGCTAGCGCACGCCGTGGGCAAGCCCGCCAGCGAGAGTGGCGCAGTCGACGCCCTGAGGACTGCCCCCGGAGCCGGCAGTGGTGCAAAGTACAAGTACCACGACTACGTCGCGAATCTGACCGCGCTCACGTCTGCCGACAGCGTGATGGTGCAGGAGCAGTATTCGTCTTTCGCGCCGCAGTCGCACAACGGACGCACAACCGACGCGTCGGCTCCCGCGATCCGCGAACCCGATTGCACCGCCGCCATCTCCCCGACCTGGGGTACATTGGCACCAACCCGCGAACGTGAGGTGCCATGGCGAATGCAAGGACAGAGAACAAGGGGAAGGTGCTCGTCGTCGACGACGAGGTCGGCGCACGCTTGGCCCTCGACAAGCTGCTGCGCTCGGAAGGCTACGTCGTCGAGACCGCCGAGAACGGCGTACGCGCGCTCGAGTGCCTCGCGGAGGCGCCGCCGGACGCCGTGGTCACCGATCTGCAGATGCCCCTCATGGGCGGCATGGATCTGCTCCTTCGCATCCGCGAGCGCACGAAGAACCTGCCGGTCATCGTCGCCACCTCGATTCAGGAGCTCGAATCGGCCATCTCGGCGATGCGGGCCGGCGCCGACGACTACCTGGTCAAGCCGATCGACTTCGACGCGCTGCTGGTCTCACTCGAGCGAGCGCTCGAGCGCCGCGACGTGAAAGTGGAAGCGGAGAATCTACACCGGCAGCTGCGCGAGCGTGACGCTGCGGGGCTGCAGGGCCTGATCGGCGCCAGCCCGGTCATGCAGAAGGTGTACCGGGTGGCCAATCAGGTCGCCGGCTCGCGCGCCACCGTGTTGCTCACCGGCGAGAGTGGGACCGGCAAAGGCGAAGTGGCGCGTGCCATCCACGCACTGAGCCCGCGGGCGCCCAAGCCGTTCGTGGCATTGCACTGCGCAGCGCTCGCCGAAACGTTGCTGGAGAGCGAGCTGTTCGGGCACGAGCGCGGCGCATTCACGGGCGCCGACAAGCGCCGCCCTGGCCGGTTCGAGCAAGCCCACCAGGGCACGCTGTTTCTGGACGAGATCGGCGAGATCTCGATGGCCACCCAGGTCAAGCTGCTGCAGGTCTTGCAAGAGCGCACGTTCATGCGGGTCGGCGGGCAGGAGACCGTCCGCATCGACGTGCGCGTGATCGCCGCCACCAACCGCGATCTCGCCGCCGAGGTGCGCGAGGGACGCTTCCGCGAGGACCTCTATTATCGACTCAACGTCGTCCACCTCGAGATGCCGCCGCTGCGACTGCGTGGCGCCGATGTGCTGGTGCTGGCCGACCATTTCCTGCGCAAGTTCGCGCTCGAAAACCACGCGC
>JAYUXI010000464.1:0-3331 GCA_043753085.1 Myxococcales bacterium
AAGTTGCGTGCATAGCGCATAGAGATCATCGCGTCTTCGAACAGCACGAAGTAGCGAGTCCCCAGCGCATCGAAGCTGGTGCGCAGGATGAACAGCACGTAGAACGACACGGCCGAGCCGAGCACCAGGGTGCGCGCGCGTCCGGTGGTCGTCGGCGAAGGAGAAGACGCGGGCGGGGCGGTCATGAGGCAGCCTCGCACCGTATCAGAGACGCTCGGCCCGCCACCAATTTGGAGATGTCCGCGGCGCGGTAGTTGCGGGCACTGCGGGTTTCGTACGAGCATGCCAGCATGCCCACCGTTGGCTCCGCGTCGCTTCTCTTTCTGGGAGACTATTACGGAACGCTGGCGGCAGCTCGCTGCCTGGGCGGGCATGGCATCCACGTGCGCTTGGCCGACGAATCACGGTTCTCGCGCACGGCGGCTTCGCGGTTCGTGCGCGACTTCCACCGCACGCCACCCCTGAGCGACGCACCCGCGTTCCTCGCGTACTTGCTCGAGCGAGGGCCCATGCTCGCCGGATCGGTACTGCATCCCGCGAGCGACGAGCTCGTGTTCTTGTTCGCCCAGGCTCGCGAGCAGTTGTCTGTGTACTACACGCTCTTGCTGCCGGAGCTCGGATCCATCTACCGCATCCTGAACAAGGAGCGCCTGCACGAGGCGTGCGTGAAGGTGGGCTGCCCGGTGCCGCGCACCTGGTGCCCCAAGAGCGAATTGGAGCTCGCTGCGATCGTGACCGAGGCCGCCGCTCACGGCGTGAAGCCGATGCTCAAGCCCAAAACCCAGGTGCAGCTGCGCTCGGGTCAGAAGGGCGCCGAGATCCCCGACGGTGTGGATCTGGCCACGTCGTTTCGCGCCTTCGTGGCCGACAATCCGTACGGTGACGAGCTGATCGCGCACGACCCGGGCGTCGTGCTGCCCATGGTGCAGGAATTCATGCCGGGCGCCGCGCAGGGCATTTACAGCGTGGCGGGATTCGCCACCGAGGACGGCCGTGTCGTTGCGCGGGCCTCCCGCAAAATCTTGCAACGGCCGCGGCGGCTGGGCATTGGCCTCTGCTTCGAGGCAGCGCCGCTCGAGCCAGCGCTCGTGCGCATCATCGGTGCACTCTGCAAAGAGCTCGGCTACACCGGAATCTTCGAGATCGAGTTCGTCGAGCACGAAGGGGCCTTCCGGCTCATCGATTTCAACCCGCGGGCCTACAGCCAGATGGCCTTCGAGATCGAGCGCGCGCTGCCGCTGCCGCTGTTGCACTACCTCTCGGCGACCGGCCAGCGGGCGGAGCGGGATCGCCTGCTCGACGAAGCCGAAGTGTGGCAGGACCGCGATCCAGGCGATCAGGTGTACACGCACACGCTCTTGCTCGAGCTCGTGGAGGCGGGGCAGCTCGCGTCACGGGTGGCGCGTGGCAGCGAGCGCGAGAACTGGCTCGGCTGGATGCACGCCCACCGCGGGCGACTCACCGACGCGGTGCGCGCCCGCGGCGATCTCAAGCCCGTCGTGGTCGACGTCGCCCAGCATGCCCGCCAGTTTCTGCGCCACCCGCGCTCATTTTTGCGCAGCTTGAGTCGCTGAGCGCGCGTTGGCTCCGGTCGCCCGCTCGCCGCGCGGCATCGTGCCCATGATCCAGTCGAACAGCGGCACGGTGACGTTGAAGTTCGCCTTCTGCATCAGCCGTGGATCGTGATGTCGCGCGTGGTGCCGGCGCAGCGTGCCGATCCACGGGCGACGCCCGATCCAACCGTCTTGGGGCAGGTGGTACGACAGGTGCGAAAGCTCGTAACCGACCATGTAGACGCCGGCGGTGATCAGCACGAGCCAGCCGGCGTTCGCGGACACGAACCAACCGAGCAGGAGCGCGAGGGGAGCGACCGTGATCGAGGTGCCGAGCACTCCGATCGCGGGAATCAGTACGAAGCGGAGCTCGCGCGTCGATCCGAGCTCCATGTCGTCTTCCACGTAAAACACATGGTGGCTCGGCGTGTGGCGGTCGAACAGCTCGGACAGCGGCCACGGCTTGCGCTTGTGCAGCACGTTCTTGTGCACGAACCACTCGAAGAAGTTGGCGAAGACGAACACCGCCGGGATCACCAGCAGCTCGTAAACGTGCGGCGCGTGCACGAAGAGCGCTCCGAGCATCAGGAGCCCGAGCCCCACGCCGCACGTGGAGGCGAGATGCACGGCGGGCAGGTAGTGTCGGGGCACCTGGCGCAGGGCCTCTGCGCGGAGGGCCCGCCGGCTTTCGCGAGTTGCGCTCATGTCCTCACCGTGGCGTTCGATCCGCGGTCCTGCAACAAGAAAGTGAGCGCGCGCTTTCTTTTGTCCTCTACCAGCGATTGCAGGTTCGGCTGGCGAGCACCGGGCTGAGCCAGCTCTTGCACTGCACCGCCACGCTGCTCTCCATCTGCTCGACAGTGGGCAGTGACTTTGCAAAAACCTCGCGGGCGCCGCCGCTCTCGATGAGGAAGATTCGCTTTTGCGCCAGGTAGAGCGTGACGCGATAGTCGAACGTCTTCTTGTCTTCTTCGCGTGCAAAGCGCAGGCGCCGGCCGCTGGTGCCGTTCTTCGATTTCACGGTCTCGTCGGCGAGCAAGGCGTAGCCGTCTTCCTCACGGAGCTTCAGGGTGATGGCTTTCACCCAGAAGCCAAGGTCGGCCTTCTCTTCGTTCGGGAGCGTGCGCACCGACAGCGCAACGCCTTCCGGCGTCATGGCGCGGTAGTCGAAGCCCTCGGTCTTCTGATCTTGGAGCTCGGCGAAGTCCTTGCCGGTCTTCACGTCGAACGGGCGACCGCACCCCATGCCGAAGGCCACGAGTGCGAGCAATAGCAGGCTGGTTTTCATCGTCGTTCTCACTCGGCCTGGGGCCGGGGCTGGAAGTTGAGCAGGCGGTGCACGCCGAGCGAGCGCACCCAGGCGAACGGCAGCTGGAAGCTCGGTCGCGCGTTGCCCGACCCTTTTGCTGTATAGTGCACGGTAATGGTCGAGAACGCGATCCGATCGGAGAGCATCTTCATCTTGCCCTCCAGCACTTCGATCTGCTCGGTCACGCGGCCGAGCTCTTTCTCGATCTCGATGGCTTCTTTGACGGCCGCTTTCTGCAGCAACGCCTGCAAACGGTCTCGCATCACGCGCGCGTTCTTCAGCCTGCTCTCGGTGTCGACGAACTCGTCGGTCACGTCGAGCGCCTTCACGTCGCGGTGGAGCACGTCCCCGATCTTCTCGACCTCGGCCAGCGCCTCGCGGAAGCGCTCGCGCGGTACGCGCACGGTGATCTCGTGGTCGCCGCGCATGGCCAGGTAGCCACCCAGCTCGCGTGCGATCGCCTCGGTGC
>JAYUXI010000465.1:0-8128 GCA_043753085.1 Myxococcales bacterium
GCGGCCGTCTCGCCTGCTCGCCGCTCCCGCGCGCTGGGTGCACGTCCGGGAGCGCTCGTGTCATTGTGCGTCGGCTACGTCGCATGCTCCGAGGCCAGCGATGGGATGCCGTTGCCGGATCGAACTCAGCTGACGAATTCGATGATGCTCATCGGCGCGGCGTCGCCACGGCGGACGGCGACCTTGATGATGCGCGTGTAGCCACCGGGGCGCTCCTTGAAGCGCTTGGCGAGCTCGAGAAACACCTTCTCGACGAGGTCGACCTTCTTCTGCGTCCCGCCCTTGTCCGTCTTCGTGCCGAAGCGGGGGAGGTACGCGCCGACCTGGCGGGTGGCGGCAAGGCGCTTGGCCTTGTCACCGTCCGAGAGCTCGGCCTGGATGGTGAACGCCGCGTCGCCGATGCGCTTGGCCTTGGTGACGAGCTTTTCCGCCACGCGGCGAAGCTCTTTGGCTTTCGCGTCGGTGGTGGTGATGCGCTCGTGCAGGACCAGGTTCGCCGCGAGGTTGCGGAACATGGCCTTGCGGTGACTGGTGTTGCGGCCGAACTTACGGCCCGAATTTCCGTGTCTCATGACGTTCTTTCCTTCGAATCCAGAGTACTCGCGAGGCGCATGCCGAGCCCGCGTGGGGTGGGGCCCCGTTCCGGCGTGGCCGGGCGGGGCGAGGCGGCACGTGCCGCCCCGGTTATGCGCTCAATTCTGCTGCTGCTGCGCCTTCCAACGCTCCAGCATCTGCGGCCAGTTGTCGATCTTCATGCCGAGGGAGAGGCCCATGTTGGCGAGGATCTCTTTGATTTCCTTCAGGCTCTTGCGGCCGAAGTTCTTCGTCTTCAGCATGTCCTGCTCGGTGCGCTGCACCAGCTCGCCGATCAGCGAGATGGCTGCACCCTGCAGGCAGTTGGCCGAGCGCACGCTGAGCTCGAGCTCGTCGACGCCGCGGAACAGGTTCTCGTTGAGGGGCTCGCTCTCCGAGGAAGCCGACTGGTACGCCGTCTCGTCGGTCTCTTCGAAGTTGATGAAGATGGTGAGCTGCTCTTTGAGGATCTTGGCGGCGAATGCCACCGCGTCTTCCGGCTTGACGGAGCCGTTTGTCCACACTTCGAGCGAGAGCTTGTCGAAGTCCGTCACCTGGCCGACGCGGGCGTTGGTGATGGTGTAGTTGACCTTGCGGACCGGGCTGAAGAGCGCGTCGACCGGGATGGTGCCGATCGGCATCGTCGGGGTCTTGTTCTTCTCGGCGGGGACGTAGCCGCGGCCCACGTTGACCGAGAACTCCATCTGGAGCGGGCCTTTTTTGTCGAGCGTGGCGATGAGGTGGTCGGGGTTCAAGACCTCGAGACCTTCGGTGAGCTGGATGTCCTTCGCGTAGACCGGGCCGGGGCCTTCCTTGTCGATGCGAACGGTGTACGGCTTGACGGTGGCGGCCTTGAAGACCACTTCCTTCAGGTTGAGCACGATGTCGGTGACGTCTTCGACGACGTCGCCCACGGTGGTGAACTCGTGCAGGGCGCCTTCGATGCGGACGGCCGTGATTGCAGCGCCCTGCAGCGACGAAAGGAGTACGCGGCGCAGCGAGTTGCCGAGCGTGATGCCGTAGCCGCGCTCGAGAGGCTCGCAGGTGAAGCGACCGTAGAACTCGGTGAGGGTTTCGGCCTCGATTTGGATGCCGCGCGGGCGGATGAGATCGCGCCAGTTTCTGACGGTAATGCTTTGGTTGCTGCTCATGGGTGCTGCTCTCCTCTGCGCCGCCTCGGCGGCGACTCGTGTTTCACGCGACGATCCCAGCTTCCCTTTGATCCAGCTCGCCGGATGAAGCTCGTCGTCAGCCCGTGCCCTCTTCGAAGGGGGACGCGCGTTTTACCGAACCGCGGCTGAATTGCAAGTGCTCGTCCACGCGGCAGAGGTGGCGCGTTGGCGTACCGCGATCAGGAGCCGGCGTCGTTCGGGGCGCCGCCATCGATGCTCGAGAAGGCGCCCTGCACGGTGTGCGCAGCGTTCTCCATGCCGCGAGCCGTGGCCTTGCCCGCCGTCTCCATGCCCTGCCCGGTTTTCTGCGCGGCGGTCTCGACGCCCTGCCCGGTCTTCACGGCGGCGTTGTCGACCCAGGCGCCGGCACGCTGCATGGGACCTTTGGCGTCGTGCGAGCTTTCTTTGCGACACGCTGCGAGCGCGAGCATGCCAGGTACGACGAGCCAGAGCGGGGAACGCATGGGGGGAGCTTAGCAAAGGCGTCGCCCATGCTCCATCTTGGTGCAACGGTCTGCAGCGCGTATAAAAGGGCCGTGAGCCACAAAGTTCGATCGGATGCGCTCGTCTTCTTCGGAGCCACGGGCGATCTCGCCCACAAGAAGATCTTCCCCGCCCTCTACTCGCTGGTGAAACGCGGCAAGCTCGACGTGCCGGTGATCGGAGTCGCCAAGTCCGGGTGGACCCGCGACGATCTGCTCGCGCGCGCCAAGGCCAGCGTCGAGGCGGCCGGCAACCGCGATCCCGAGGTCTTCGACAAGCTGGCCGGGCTGTTGCGCTACGTCGACGGCGCCTACGAAGACAAGTCTACCTTCGAGATGCTGCGTGCAGCGCTCGGCAGCGCCAAATGCCCCCTGCACTACCTGGCCATCCCGCCCAGCGTGTTTCCCACCGTGGTGCAGCAGCTCGCCGATTCCGGCGCCGCCGACAACGCGCGCGTGGTCGTCGAAAAGCCATTTGGCCGCGATCTCGCTACTGCGCGCCACTTGAACGAGATCCTGCACAAGGTCTTCACCGAAGATCGCATCTTTCGCATCGACCACTTTCTCGGCAAGGAGGCGGTGCAGAACATCCTTTACTTCCGCTTCGCAAACACCTTTCTCGAGCCGCTCCTGAACCGGCATTACGTCGAGAACGTGCAGATCACGATGGCCGAATCGTTCGGCATCAAGGGTCGCGGCAAGCTGTACGAAGAGACCGGCGTCGTACGCGACGTGATCCAGAACCACCTCTTGCAGGTGCTCAGCTACATCGCGATGGAGGCGCCCACCGCCAACCATCCGGAAGCGATCCGCGACGAGCAGGCAAAGGTGCTGCGCAACATCCGACCGGTGGACCCGAAGGACGTGGTGTTCGGGCAATTCCACGGTTACCGGGACGAGCACGGCGTGGCCCCGGACTCCAAGACTCCCACCTACGCGGCGCTGCGCATGTTCGTGGACTCGTGGCGCTGGGAAGGCGTGCCGTTCCTCGTACGCTCCGGCAAGTCACTCGCCGCCACCGTCACCGAGGTCACCATCGAGTTCCACACGCCGCCGCAGACTGTGTTCCGCGAGCCCCGTCCCCCGGTCGGAAACCTGATGCGCTTTCGCCTCAATCCGAACGTCATCATCGCCCTCTCGGTTCGCGCCAAGACGCCGGGCGAAGGCATGAAGGGCGCGCCCGTGGAGCTGTCACTGGTCGAAGAACCCATGCAAAGTGCACAGGCTCGGATGGACCCGTACGAGCGTCTTCTCGGCGACGCGATGGCTGGCGACGCGACGCTGTTTGCCCGCCAAGACGTGGTGGAAGCGGCGTGGCAAGTGGTCGATCCCATCCTCGAGGTCGAAAACGAAAGCGTACCCGTGCACGAGTACAACCCGGGCTCGTGGGGCCCGGAAGCCGCCGAAGGGCTGGCCGCCGATCTCGGCGGCTGGAACACGCCGACCTAGCCCGGCGTCATTCCACGTTGCGGTCGCGCACGAAGATCGCGCCAGCTTCGAGCACGTAGAGACGCGCGCAGTCCGCGCTGGGCATCGCAGCGGACGCAGCCGCGACGGGCCGCCGGTATTCGCTCTCGAAGGTGGCGCCGAGGTTCGGGCGGTTGACGGCGAAGAGCTCGCCGGTGACGTCGTTGCGCACGAAGAACGTCAGGCCGTCGACCGAGATGCCGGTGACGGTCTTGGGCTGCGAACTGCCGGCGAACGCGACGGCGAGCACACCCTCGGTGCGGGGCGAGGGCAACGGCCACGCATCGCCCACCTGCGCGCGCTCGGCGACCAGCACCGAGTACGCCGGGGCATCGGGACGAACCCGCGCGATCGCGAGCATGCGATCCTGCATGCCGAAGGTGGGCGCGGCGAGCGGCACGGCGGCGGCGCCGAGGCCAGGTTCGATCGCGGCGTACGGCAACGGGTCGACCGCGCCTGCGAAAGCGGCGCTGCGCGCGGCTCGAGTCATCTCGCCGAGTCCGGCGCCGTCGGCGCGAACGAGCACCAGATGCAGCGCATCTGCGCTGAGCGCAAGACCCTGCGCGCCGGGGTATGCGCCGCCCGTGACAGACACCGCCTCGGCGGGATCGAAGGCGACGCTTTCGGTGGCGCGGCTGGCCACGAGAAGGTGCAGGGCGCCGGCGTCGCCTGCTTCGAGCCAGGCCACCACCCGCTCGTCGGGGGTGATGGTGAAGGCCAGTGCGTTCTGCACGGACGTGAGCCCAGGCACGGGCAACGAAATTCCGTAGGCGTCGGCAACGCGGCAGAGGCCCGGCAACACCTCGCCTGCGTCGTCGAGGCTGCCGGAAGACGAAGACGAAGACGAAGACGAAGACGACTCCGCATCGAGCTCGGCGGCGTCGGGCGTCGCGCCGCCGCTGGTGGCAGCGTCACGCCGGGGCGGGGAGGCGTCGCGCCCGGTCCGGTCGAGGTCGGCCAAGGCCGCAGGACCGTCACCGCACGCCGCCGCGATTGCGACGGCCGTCGACACGAAGATGGAAAGTGCACGTTTCATGTCACTGGTAGACCACGGCGCGCAGCTGGGACGGCGCGGCCGGATCGCGGAACACCAGGGTGCCGCAACCAGCGATGGGACGAGCATCGAGCCGGGCGCCGAGCGAGGTTGGCGTCACGAACTCGCCCCGGTCGTCGCGGGACGTGACGTACGCCCGGTCGTCGACCTCGTCGTAGTAAAAGAACGTGCGCAGATCGGCTGACAACGCGACCGGCCGGCGCCGTTCGGTACCCGACGCTTGCAAGAACGTCGCGCTCGAGAACGGGGTGTCGCCGGAGTAGGAAGTGCCGATGGGGCGTGATCCGAGCCGAAGCGTGTCGACGATTCCGCCGCCGTACCGCGAGTAGCCGAAGAAGCCCTCGCCGCGCGCGTACATCGGATCGCCATAAGACTGCCCTGCGGCGCCAACGTCCGTGCCTTCCGCGTTCAGATTCACGAACGGGGTCTGCGCAGCCACCACGAATGGGTCGGCCGTGGTCGCACGCTCGTACGCATCGAAGCCCAGTCGGTTCTCGCGCAGCGCGGCGAGGACGAGACCGGTGGCTCCGAGCCCGACGCGGTCGTCGGCCCACGGCCCTTGCAACACCTGCGGCACGCCGAACGCCGCGTCGACGGCCGCGCGCGCAGCAACGTGCACGTCGATCGCGCCGGGAGCTCCGGCGACCCAGGCTGCGACCAGTCCGTCTTCCGACACGGTCACGTACGAGGGCGCTGGACTCCCGAGCTCGAGCACGACGCCAAGGTCGACGCCAGGCGCCGCGCCTTCTGCGCACTGCGGGGGCGGCAAGCCGCTGCTGCTCGCACCGCTGCTGCCTCCGTCGTCCGAGCCAGCGTCTTCGCTGCCGCCGCTGCTGCTGCCGCCCGAAGAAGCATCCGGCGCCCTGCCGCTGCTCGCGCCCGGGGTTCCGGACGAGCCACTGGACGTTCCCGCGTCGGGAACGAACCTTCCCGCGTCGGGAACGAACGTTCCGTCGCCGTTGCCATCGTCACCGCCACACGCCGCGGCGACGCCCACCAGCAAGCCTGCGCCACACCACCCGAGGACGTTCGTCCGGTTCATTCGGCGGCCACGCAGTCGAAGGTCGCGCGCCACTGGGTGAGCGACGGCGCAAGGGTCTTGTCGGCGTTGGTCTTCAAGGTCGCCGCCACGCGCAACATCGCACGCGAGTACTCCCCCACCGCTCGAAAACGGGTCTCGGCGGTGGAGCCGCCATTGGTCCAGCCGGTGGTGGTGACCGGCGGGGCGGCGGCCGTGCCCAGCGCCACCGGAGCCGCGGGCACCCAGGTGTCGGAGAGGCTTTCACGAGTCTGTCCCGTGAACACGATCGAGGTACCTGCGGGCGTCGTGCTCTGCCATTCGAACATACGCCATACCGGACGGTCGCCCGGACCACACGTGGCCACATAGTCACGCGTGTAGGTTGCATCGAAGTAGATGGGCGGCGGCAGCTGGCAGGTGCCGCTGGCGCAGCGGAAGCCAGACGAGAAACTGCAGCATTGCGCGTCTTGCGTGCATTGCTCGCCGTCGGTCTTGCACGAGCCGGTGAGCGCGATGCAGTGTCGAACCGGCGGGTTGGCGAGCGGCGGCGCGTCGATGATGCAGGCAGCGGTGGCAGGCGCGCCGCAGCAGTCGAGGTCGGAGTCGCAGAGGTTGGCGTTGGTGGGTGGGCCCGCCACCCTGCATGGGTCGAGCGAGAACACGGCGCGGGAGTTGCCGGCGATCAGCTCCTGACCCGGCAAGTAGAACGACGGCGCGCTGGGATCGGTGCCCTCGGTCGGGTTGGCGGCCACGGCCGACAGCCACAGCTTCTTCGTGGTGGGGTCGATGCTGATGTCGCGAAAGCGCGGATCCGACGAGTACGGATTGATGGTGGCGACGTTGCCGTACATGCGCCGCGAGGTGTAGGCGACCCACGAGTATCCGCCGATGGTGACGGGCAGCACGCTCGGCTCGAAGTTGTAGACTTGTTCGTGCCAGGTCGGATCGCTCGACGGTCCGCCGTGCCGGTTCGGACCGGTGGGCAGCGAGGGGACGCCCGCGGTGTAGCCGTTCATCCGATTCAGACGCGCCGCCACGGGAGTGGCGTCGGTGGACACCCACCAGATCTCGCCGGTCGCGCCTTGGTCGTTGCAGGACGAAGTGCTGTCGCAGTCGGAGCGCGTGAAGCCAAAGCCGCCGTTCGGGGTCTCGCGAATCTGCCGCTGGAACACGATTCCGCCTTGGCCGGTCGGAAGAAAGCTCGGCCACACGGCCTTGCCGGAAGCCGGCGTGTGGATGTTGCGGAAGCTCGAAAACGTACGGTTGCCGTCGAACGACATCATCGACAAGGTGCCGTCGTTGCCGCCGTTGGTGAGCGTGCCGAGCGGAGCCGACGTGCCGGCGCGGAACGTGAAGGCAACCGCGGTTCCGTCGGGCGAGAACACCGGATATCCCGCCTTCAAGGTGGCGAAGTTCGTGGCGCCCGCGAGGTTCGCCGCGTTGCCGTCGTAGAGCGTGCTTTTGATGTCACCGAGGTCGGCGCCGGCGCTGGTGAAAAAGCGCGAGGCGTTCGGGTTGATGGCGGGAAAGTTCATCTTCGAGTTGGAGAAGTACGTGCCGGCGGGAGGCGCGCCTGGAAGCGCATAGCGATACGTATCGTTGCCGTCCGCCAGCGAGACGAGTACCGAGCCGCTCGCGTTTGCGGAGTGGCAGACCCGACACCCGCCGGATCCGGCGAACCCCGCCACCACCGACGGGGTGGGTTGCCCGGCAGTGACCGAGAGCGTCGCGGCCCCGAACTGGCCGCCTTCGAAGGCGCCGCCAGCAGTCTGCCGGGCGCCGTAGAAGTTCTTGGCCAGCGAGGTGCCGTACGAGTTGTAGTAAACGCGCCCTTTCAGCTGGCCGGCGGCGAACTTGATGGGAATGGTCTTGCTGGCGCGCGCCGTACCCGAGACGAGACGACGCACCACGATGTCTGCCGTATCTCCGTACGCGGCGCGGTTGCGATTGACCGTCTGCTCGAACTCGGACCAGCGCGCGGGGTCGAGCTGCGCGCGCGGCTGCGCGGCGCGAAGGGGCACGGGGAAGGTCTGCGACTCTGCGAGGATTGCGCTGTAGCGAAACAGCGGAGTGGTCGAGCCGGCTGGATAGCGAAGCGTGACGAGAACGCCGGTTGCCGCCGTGACGATGCGCCACTGCACCAGCGGCGGTTCGAGCCCAAGCGGAAAGACCGTGTCGGCGTACGGGTACAGGAGCTGGAGGTCGGTATCCAGTGGAGTGGAACCGGTCTCGTTCGGGAACGAGCCAGTGACCACGGACGTAGGCGCCACGTTCGAGGTGCCGCGCTCGGTCACGGCCACGGTGACGTTCGAGGTGACGGTTCCCGAAAGCGTGCCCACGAAGGCGCGGACCACGACCG
>JAYUXI010000466.1:0-3319 GCA_043753085.1 Myxococcales bacterium
GGCCAGCGCAAGCGCCTTGCGGGCGATCTCGAGCGCCTCGCGGGCTTCGCCCGGCGCCGACAAGAACTCGAGCGCCGCCACCGGCACGTCGGCCGACGAGCGTTCCTCGAACAAGCAGTCGGCGTAGCCGGCAAGCGGCTCGTGTGCAGACGGCGCGCGCGGCGCGGGGCAGCTGGCGGTGCCGAACGACAGCGCGCGCTCCGTGCGCCATGCACCTTTTGGGATGGATGCCCAGGAGCGCGAGGAACGTTCCAGGGCGGCGCGCGCAAACCGCGCCTCGAGCTCGGACCCGACGCACACGTCGTGCATGAGCATCGGCCCCAGCGTGGCGGGAAGCTGGTCGTGGGCGGCCTGCCAGACCAGGGCCGGATCGGCGATGGCCTCGGCGTCGAGCTCGCGCTCGTACGCCGCGAGCAGCGCAGCGAGATCCGGCGGAAGGCCCGCGCGCACTCCGCCGCCGCGTAGCTCGGCCAGGGTGTCGAGCAAGGCGGCGGGAAACCCCGGAGCCGCGCGCAGCGGCTCGAAGCGACCGAGGTCTTTCTGCCGCGCCACCACCCGCACGACGAGTGCCTGCAGCAGGATCCGGCTGGCCACCACGCGACCGGCCTGCCAGAGCGCCGGCTCGGCGAAGCGCAGCGCAAACCGCGCGAAGGTGCTGCGGTGCCAGCCCATCACCGCCGCGGCCTCGCGCGCGGCCACGTAGCGACGCGAGAGGACGTCGAGCGCGAGCAAGCTGGGCCCCACCACCCAGGCTTCTCCGTCGGCTGGAAGCGCGCGCAGGAACTCCAGCGCACCGCGCTGTCGCACCGACGATTCGGCGTGCACGCAGTGCTGGTGGCTCATGGCTCGGCCCAGCGCAAGTCGAGGCCTGCGCCGGCCTTCCATGCCTCGACGTCGACTTGCAGGTGCAGGGAAAGATCGCTCGGGCCCTCGGCGTCGAGCAGGATCTGCTCGATGGTGCCGCGCTCGGGATCGAACCGGAAGTGCTCCTTGCCGCGCGCTTCGGGGTCGACGCGAATGGCGCCGAGCCGCTCGTGCGCCATGATGCGGAACGCGCGGGCTTTCTTCTCGTCGTCGCCTTCGAGCAGCTCGTTCAGATCCTGGTCGTACGCCATGGCCCGGAGCAGCTCGAACGTGCGGTTCTGCGCGAGGATGCGCAGCGCCTTCGGATCGGTCGCGAGCTGCGCGGTGCCTTCGGGCCGCAGCGCCAGATCTTCGGGACGAGCGCCCAGAATGGCGCCCGACTTCATGCGCTCCCACTCGTCGAGCAGGCTCGAGTCGATCTCGCGCACCGTGGCGCCGAAGAAGATTTCGATCTCGTCGAGCTCTTCAGTCTTGGCCTCGCGCGGCACGGTCTGGGCAAGCACCTTGTACACCTCGGACAGGTAGCGCAGCAGAAGGCCCTCGCTGCGCTCCATGCCGTACTCGCGCACGTACTCGCGGAACGAGGCGTGCTCGACCATCATTTCGCGCGCGATCCCCTTCGGGTGCACCGTGTCGCCCCCGACCCACGGGTGGCGGGTGCGGAACTCGGTCAGTGCATCATACAAGAAGTCGGCATGCGGCTTCGGGTAGTCGACCTTCTCGAGCTCTTGTTGGCGCTCTTCGAACGCCATGCCTTCGGCCTTCAGCTCGGCGAGACGGCGGCCGCGAGCGCGATCTTTCTGGCGGAGCAAGAGCGTGTGCGGATCCTCGACGATGGACTCGACCAGAGACAGCACGTCGAGCGCGTAGCTCTCGCTTTGCGCCTGGATCTTCGCGATGGTGTCGACCAGGAACAGAGAAAGTGCATGATGCAGGGAAAATTCCACCTGCAGGTCGTCCGCGAGACGGAAGCGCGCCTCCCCGTCCAGCCGTTCGTCGGGTCGTTGGTGCACGAGGATGTCGGCGTCGATCAGCGAGCGCACCAAAGTCTGCGCGGTCTTGCCGTGGCGCTTTTTGGCCGCTGGCGGCTCGAGCGATCGGCGCACGATGCGACCTAGCTCGAGGCAGCCGCCCGACGGACGCGTGAGCACCTGCAGCACCATGCCGTGGTTGACCGCGAACTGCGACGTCAGCGTTTCGGGCGCCGACCCGAGCAGGCGTTCGAAGGTGGCCTTGTCCCACGGCACGTAGCCCTTTTCCGGAGGCTTCTTCTTGACCAGCTTCTTCTTTTTGGCCGGATCGCCGGCGATCTTGTGATCGATGCGAATGTTCTCGACCACGTGCTCGGGAGGAAGCGCCACGACGTGCCCGTCCACGTCGAAGCCCTTGCGACCCGCGCGCCCGGCGATCTGGTGGAAATCACGAACTTTCAAGATGGCGGTTTTTTCACCGTCGTACTTGCAAAGCTTGGTGAAGAGCACGGTGCGAATGGGCACGTTGACGCCCACGCCGAGCGTGTCGGTGCCGGAGATCACCTTGAGCAGACCGAGCTGCGCCAGTTTCTCGACGGCGAGCCGGTACTTGGGGAGCAAGCCGGCGTGGTGCAGGCCGATGCCGTGGCGCAAGTAACGCGACATCTCCTTGCCGTACGGGCTGTCGAAGCGCGCTTCGCGCAGCACCTCGGCGATCTGCTTTTTCTCCTCCTTGGAGCAGACGTCGATGCTCATCAAGTTCTGGGCTTCTTCGGCGGCGGCGCGCTGGGTGAAGTTGACCAGGTAAATGGGCGCCTTGCTCTCGCCGAGCAAGTCGCGCACGGCCTCGTGCAAGAGCTTCTCGCGCCAGACGAAGTGCAACGGCACCGGGCGCTCGGCCGACGTGACCACGACGGTCTGGCGGCCGGTGGTCTTGGTGAGGCGCTCCTGGAATGCCGTGGTGTCACCGAGGGTGGCGCTCATCAGCAGAAACTGGGTGTTCTCGAGCAGCAGCAGCGGGATCTGCCACGCCACGCCGCGCTCCTTGTCCGCGAAGTAGTGGAACTCGTCGATCACGGCGGCCTGGACGTTGGCCCACTTGCCTCTGCTTAGCGCGAGGTTGCTCAGGATCTCCTGGGTCGCGCACACCACGCTGGCGCCGCGGTTGACCGCGCCGTCGCCGGTGGCCATGCCCACCACCTCGGGAGACAGATCCCGCGCGAACTCGAAGAACTTCTCGCTGGCGAGCGCCTTGATCGGCGACGTGTAGTAGGCGATGTCACCGCGGCACACCGCACGGAAGTGGAGGGCGAGCGCCACCAGCGATTTGCCAGATCCGGTGGGCGTGGCGAGGATGACGTTGTGACCGGCATACAGGGAGAGGATCGCCTCTTCTTGCGCGGGATACAGCGTGAGTCCGCGCTCCTCGACGTAGGTCAGGAAGGCGAAGAAGATCTCCTCGTCGGTGGCGTGTTCCGGCGGCA
>JAYUXI010000467.1:0-8102 GCA_043753085.1 Myxococcales bacterium
CCGGTGCAGATTGCGCTGCCGGTGCAGTCCTTGATGCTCGCGCACGTTTGCTTGCAGCTCTGGCCCTCGCACGTGTACGGCGCGCATTCCTTGGCGGTGCCATCGGGGTTGCGCAGCGTGTCGTCGTCGAGGCATTGCAGGGTGCATCCTTCGACGCCGCAGCAGATGCCCGTGCCGGAGTCGCCGCTCTTGATGCAGGCGCCGGAGGCGCAGGCGGCGTCTTCGGCGCAGGGGCCGCCAGGGCCTACCCGACACTGGCCGTCCGCGTTGCAGGCGAGGGCGCCGTCGCACCCGAGCACCGGACCGGGCGGCCGGGGCTTGCAGAGCCCGGGCTTGGCGTCGCTACCGCAGGTTCCGCAGGGGCCGCACGTGCTCTGCTCGCAGCAGCGGCCTTCGGTGCAAAATACACCATTGCCGCACGTGCCGCTGCTGGTGCACGCTTGGCCCAGTATTCGCAGTTGCCAGGTGTCGGCGAGCTGCTGCGAGTTGTCGGTACGGATCCCGCCCGAGAGCAACAGGCCGCCGCTGATCGGGTTGGCGGTAAAGAGCGCGCCCCGCCGGCGAACGGGCAGATCGACCCGCGAATCTTCCGTGATGGCGTCGACCACGCGCACCGAGGGCGCGAGCTGGACCAAATCCTGCGTGGCCTCGGCGCCGCTGCCGCCCACGAGCAGGGTTTCGCCGGTGGTCGGAGCGAACGCCATCGAGCAGCCGGCGCGGTTGCCGACGCCCGAGCTCCCCATCGGCGTCCACGCCGTTCCGTCGAACACCCAAACGTCGGGGACGCCACCGGACAAGATGGCGGTAGTGCCGGTGCTGGCCGAGCACGGCTGCGCGCGCAGGCCGGGGTCCGGGGCTCCCGGGATCGGGGTCCATGCACCGCCCTGGAAGCGCCAGGTGTCGGCCAGCAGCGTGTCGTTGTCTCGGCCGCCGAACAGGTAGGCCGACGCACCGACGCCGAACCCGACGGCATCCTCGCGCTTGCCTGGTCCGACGCTGTCGGAGAGGGTCCAGGTGGCGCCGTTCCAGATCCAGGTGTCCGCCAGCAGGCCGCTGTCGTTGCGCCCGCCGAACAGTGTCAACGCGCTGCCGCTGGGGACGACAGTGGCGCTCGCGCGCGCGGCGGGAGGAGGCCCGGCGGCAGCTCCGTCGAGGATGGTCCAGCGCCCTCCATTCCAGCGGTACGTGGTGGAGATGTAGCTGCTGCCCGACACGCCGCCAAAGAGCAGCACCGAACCGTCGCGCTGGGTGGCGCCGCTGCCGCGGGTGAGGGGCACCATCTGGGCCGGCGGCGGCTGCACCTCCCACGGATCGCCGGCGAGGAGCTCGAGCAGCGAGACGTCGGCGTTGGGAGACCCGCCGGCGCCGAGGGTAACGCCGGCGAACACGAAGGGGCGCTGATTGGCCGAGCTCCACACTGCGCTGGTGACGGTGCGTGCCCGGCCGGTGTCGGGGCTGAGCGACAGCTGCTCCCACGTGTCGCCGGCCCGCCGGAACAGACCCGGGACGATCTTGTTGCCGCTGTTCACGTCGAGCGTGTCGAGGATCAGCCGCACCTCGCCGACCAGGGGATCCCAGAACAGCGTGCCGCTGCCTGCTTGCAACGGCCGGGCGCCCACGATCTCCGACCAGCGAGTGCCGTCCCACTCCCAGGTGTCGGCCAGCGGCGCGGCGGTCTCGCTTGCGCCGTCGCCGTTGCCGAACGAAAGCTTGCCGTCCTGGAACACGCCGCGCTTTCGCCCGCTGAACAAGATCAGGCGGTTGCGTCCGCGATCCCACACCATGCTGGAGAGGCCGCGCGCGGGAGGCCACGGCTCGGTTCGCTGGATCCGTTTCCAGTCGAGGCCGTCGAACGTCCACATCTCGTCGGTGCCATTCGACTCGGAGTACACGCTTCCGCCATCGAGCGCAGTGCTCTGCACGGCACCGAAGCCCCCGAACAGCAGCATCCGATTGCCAACGGGATCCCAGGTGGCGGCGGCCCCCATGCTCGGCGTGGGATTGGTGGCCGTGGCGATCGCCGACCAGTCGTGCCCGTCCCATTCCCAGGTCCGCGGGTCGGGGTTCACCGCGGCAACCGGAAAGAAGACCGACGCGCCGCCCACCATCAGCGCGCGACTGCGCACCTCGTCGAAAACGATCGCCGCACCGGCGCGGCGTCCGGCGTCGTGCAGGGGCTGTCTGCGGATCCAGCCGTAGCCGTCCCACTCCCACGTGTCGCCGCGGACGCCGTTCTCTTGCCAGCCGCCGTACACCAGCACGCGAGCGCGGCTCGGTTGGTCGACCGTGGCCGACACCATGCGCGGCACGAAGACCTCGCTGCGGTCCGTCCAGGCGTATACCTTTTCGACCGGTACCTCGCCGGCGCGGACGCGGACGGGCCCCACGGGCAGCGCGGGGGCGTAGGTTTCTGCGGGCGCGTCGACGTCACTGGCGCAGGCCGCGAGCAAGGCCAAGACGGCGAATGGAAAGATGCGTGTATTCAGCATGTAAGCGACTTACGGCGCTTCCACCCGCTCTCCTCGAGCTCGTAGGCGCCTTCGGCGATGTCGACGAACTGCCAGGAGCGGGTAGCAAATGGCAGCCTCATCGCTGTCGACGGTACCCCGCTCGCCTCGGAAGCGCCACCAGGCGCCGACTTGCCCATTGCATCGCGGCGAAAGCTCTCTAGATCGGGATCGCGGTGCGTTTCGCGGTTTCTTTCTTCGGGTTGCTTCTGCTCCTGTTCACCGCAGCGTCGGCGCGTGCCGAGGGTGCGCCGGTTTCGGTGTGGGTCGTGGGCGACTCCACCGCGCAGCCGCTCGACCAAGGTTTCGCCGCGCTGCACAAGGCCGACCCTCGGCTCCACGTGCGCACCTTTTTCAAGAACTCGTCGGGCCTGCTCCGCACGGACGTCATCGACTGGCCGAAGACCATGCGGGCCGAGCTCACGAACGGTGCGCCGGCGGTGGTCGTACTCTCGTTCGGGCCGAACGACGCGCAGGGCATGCTGGTGCGCGGCAAGCGCACGCCGGTGAACATGGGCACCGAAGAATGGCGCGACGAGTACGCCCGGCGCGTGCGCAACTTCGCCGAGTTGTTTCTGGCGCGCGGTTGCCGCGTCTACTTGCTGCTGCAGCCGTTCGACGAGGCGAAGAAGCACGCGCCGCTCATGCGCGACGTGAACGCGGCATTCGCCAAGGCGGTGCTCCTGGCCGGAACTGGTCAGGATCGCCTCGCCTTGTTCGACGTGCCTGCGTTGATCGAACGTGGAACCCAGGAGCGCGCCGCCGCCTCACCCGACAAGAAACCTGCCGCGCTGAAGAACGCCGACGGCATCCACCTCACGTTTGCGGGCGGCGCGTGGGTCTCGCGAAACCTCACGGAGCGGATTGCCGCCGACGCCGCGGCTATTCGCGAAGTAAGTAAGTGAGCACCACGATCAGCACGGCGAGCGAGCCGGCCACCACCGCCACGATGTACGCGCGCTGCGTACGCCGGTCCGATTCGTCGTTGTCCGGGATGGTCGCCTTGCGCAGGCGCGGCACCATGTCCGGATGCAGGGCATGGCCGTACAGCTCGGGCGCGACGGAAATCGACGAGCTTTGCGGTTGCGAGAGCGCCAGCGAGCATAACGCGTCGAGGTCACGCAGGAGCGCAGGTCCGCTGCCGTAGCGTTCGTCCGGGCGGCGGCGGATGCACTTGCTGATCACGTCCGTGAAGCCCATGCCGAGCTGATCCAGACGGCCGATCTCGACTGGCATTGCTTCGCTCATCAGCTTCTGGTTGGCGATCGCGCGCTCGTCGCCCACGAACGGATGGCGACCCGACACCGCCAGGTACAGCACGACCCCGACGCCGTAGATGTCCGAAGCTTCGGTCGAGCGCCGCGCGTCGAGGATCTGTTCGGGGGCCATGTAGGCCGGCGTGCCGATGGCGACGCGCGACGCGGTGGCGGTCACGTCGGCCGATGAGTTGTCGTCCGGGGCGACGGGCTCGATGGGATTGAAGCGCGACAGGCCGAGATCGAAGATGACCGCGCGCTGCATGCCGTTGGGAAGCGATCGGATCATGATGTTGGACGGCTTGATGTCGCGGTGGATCACGCCCACCGCGTGCATGTGGGAGAGGCCCCGGGCCAGGTGGATGCCGAGCTCGATGGCTTCGACCAGCGACAGGTTGGTTTCCTGCAGCACGTCGGACAGGAGCTCGCCGTCGATCCATTCCATGATGAGCAGCATGCCGTGCGTGTCGTCGACGATGAAGTCGATGAGGCGGGCGACGTATTCGCTCTCCACGCGCCGCAGGTTCACCGCCTCACGCCGGAACCGCGCCACGTGATCGACCACCGGTCCACCCGCAGTGCGCAGCAAGGCCTTGATGGCCACGCGCTCACCGGTCCGTTGATGGACCGCTCCCCACACGGCTCCGAAAGCGCCCGCCCCCAAACGCCGCTCGATGACGTAGTCTATTAATTGGGCGCCTTCGAAGAGAGTCAATTCAGCCAGTGAGGGTAGACGGCATCGCCTGCGCCCTCAAGGAATCGTCGGTGGGTGAATCTTGTACCCGGCGCCGGCACGAGGGCCCGCCATGGCTTGCGGAAAAGGCACCCTCGAAAGCTCTGGTGTACCGTTCGGCCTGCGGTGCCAAATTTATGACGCTTGGCATCGGCGCGCATGGGCGCGAGCCAGCTCAGGACTGCGTGAGGTGCGGCACGAGCGCCGCGATCCCCTCGGGTGTGGCCGCGGCGCGGGGCACCAGTGGCAGCATGGTCAGAGGCATCTTCGCGTACGGGATGAGCCGCGTGATGCTTTCGATCTGCAGATCCTCCCGGAGCGCGCGCAGGGTGCCCGCGCGCAGCACGGCACCCTCCGGCGTCTCGTCGCTGCCGCTCCCACTGGCGCGCAGTACGCTGCGTTCGGCGGGGCTGAATAGCTCCTGCAGCGCGGCGTTCACGATGATCTTGACCACTGGCAAGCCGAGCTCGCCACGCACCGCTGCGAGCAGCTCGATCGACTCGGTGATGGGCATCTCTTCCGGCAGGGTGACCAGCACCACACCGGCCTGCGTTGGATCTTGGAACAGCTTCCACGCGGCTTCCGCGTCGCGGCGGAGCAGGCCCGGCGGCACGATGTCGACGATGACCTTCGGCACGCGCAGCATGTCCAGCCCGTGGCCGGTGGCCGGTGCATCGAGGATGACGACGTCGTACTTGGGCTTGCCGCCTTCGCCTTCTTCGGTGGTGTGCCACCAGGCCTTGCCCAGCATCGACCAGTCTTGCAGGCCGGGCACGGCGCGCAAGAAGCTGCGTATGTAGCGGTTGTCGAACAGGATCTTGTACAGTGCACGCGACTTGAGCGTGAGCATGCCGTACTCTTCGATGGCCGCGTCCGGAGTCATGTTGACCGCGAACAGGCCCTTGGCCTGCTCGACCACGGTGGTGCCGATGGGCGGACCGCCGAGCATGGTGCTCAAGCGGTCCTTCGAGTTGCACATGGCGATCAGCACGCGCTTGCCCTGGGCGACGTAGGCCTGGGCCAGCGCAGCGCACACGGTGGTTTTGCCGACCCCGCCTTTGCCCGTGACGAGCAGAAACCGCGCGTGCGGTAGCGGTTGGGTCTGGGCGGGCGCCATGGCACCCGGGTTTTGTCATGCCGCAGGTTTCTTGTGCAAGCGCCCCGTCCGGCAATTCGGAGTAGCGTGGCGGCGTGCTACGAATGCTCCCCCTCGGCGGGCTCGGCGAAATCGGAAAGAACTGCATGGTGCTCGACGACGGCGAGCGGGCACTCATGATCGACTGCGGCGTAACCTTCAGGGAGCAGGAGTACGGCGTAGACGCGATCCACGCCGACTTCGCCGCCATCGACCTGCAAGAACGCCTCTCCGGAGTGGTGCTTACCCACGGCCACGAGGACCACATCGGCGCGTTGCCCTACTTGCTCAGGCGCCACGACGTGCCGGTGTATGGGCCTCCCTATGCCCTGCGGCTGGTCGAGGAGCGGCTGCGCGAGCACGGCATGGTGGGTGGCGCGCGACTCATTGCCACCGCGCCGCGCACACCGGTGCAGATCGGTACGTTCGAGGTCGAGCCCATTCGCGTATCTCACTCCGTGGTCGACGCGACCGCGTTGGTGATCCGCACGAGCGCGGGCACGGTGCTGCACACGGGCGACTTCAAATTCGACGACCGCGCTCCCTTCGGCGAAACCGTCGACGAAGAGCGCATTGCGGAGATCGCGCGCGGCGAGGGCATTGCGCTGTTGCTCAGCGATTCCACCAACGCGCTGGTGCCCGGCAGCACCACGAACGAAGTCGTCGTGCACGAAGAGCTCGAAGCGCTGATCGCCTCGGCCGAGGGTGCGGTCATCGTGTCGATGTTCGCTTCGAACGTGGCGCGTCTGCAGGCTCTAGGCGCCATCGCGGTGCGCACCAGACGGCGCCTGGCCCTGCTCGGGCGGAGCATGCGGCTGCACGCCGAAGCCGGGCAACGCGCGGGCTACATCACCTGGCCCACTGGATTGCAGATTGCATCCAACCGGCTCGACGAAGTGGCGCGCGAGGGGCTCCTGGTCCTGGTGACGGGCAGCCAGGCCGAGCCGCGGGCCGCGCTGGCACGCCTGGCCACCGGCGAGCATCCGGATCTGAAGATCGAGCTCGGCGATCGCATCATTCTGTCGAGTCGCGTGATCCCTGGTCACGAGCCAGAAGTGAGCGCCGTGCACGACGAGCTGCTTCGCCTCGGCGCCGAGGTGATCACCGGTCGCAGCAACCCCAAGGTGCACGCGAGCGGCCACGCGTGCCGCGACGAGCAGCGCCGGATGATCGAGCTGGCAGAGCCGCGCGCCTTCGTGCCCGTACACGGCGCGCGGCAGCATCTGGAAGCGCATCGCACACTGGCGCGCGAGCTCGGCGTCGGCGCGGGTCTCGTGGTGGAAAACGGCGAGCCGGTGCATCTTCTCGACGACGGCACGCTCGCGGCGGGAGAGCCGTTCGCGGCGCGTGGCGTGCGCGTGTTTGCCGGGCGCGTGCTCTCGGACGAGGTGGTGCGCGAGCGCCGCCGCATTGCCGAGCACGGGCACGTGCTGGTCCTCGTCCGCAAAGACGAGCGCGGCGGGTTGCGCGGCGATCCCGTGGTGGTCGCCACCGGCCTCGCGCAAGGTCGTGCCGCGCTGGCGCTGGAAGCCGAGGCCTCGCGCGGCGTGCAGCGTGAGCTCGCGGCTGGCGCGCCCTATCCAGACGACGCGGCGCTGCTGGCGGCGGCGAAGTACGCCGCGCGCCGCGTCGTGGTGGCCACGCTGGGCATCAAGCCAGAGACGGTCGCGCGTTTCTTGCCTTGAGGATCGACGAGCTGCACCGCGTCATGCGAAATCCGAGCCCATGCGAACTGGCACACGTGCGACGCGCGTGCTTTGAGATGCTCATGCGAGATCGGCGGATTCTGGGCGGGGCGTTGCTTGCGGTGGTCTGTGCAGCGGCATGTGGCAGCGAAACGCCCGGCGCGGGCGACCCATCGAACGGCTCGAACGCCGGCACCTCGAGCTCGTCTTCGGGTGGAGCGGCGCCCGCACCGCCGCCGCCCACTCCCGCAGAAGCCGCGCTGGTGCTCACGTTCGGTGACGACGTTCTGCCGGCCGTGCACGATCGCGTGGTCGAGTTGCTCACCGCCGCCAGCGAGCTTCCGGTTCGGCAGCAACCGCACGGCGTGGCGATCGCCGAGCTGGCCGTCGGCTCGGTGGTGCTCTCGTTCGGCGCCACGCTGGTGGCGAAAGACCTCGTCGATGCGGCGCAGCTGGCTGCCGAAGGGCCCGAAGGTTTCGTCGTGCGCACCGGCATCGTGGCCGGCGCGAAGGCGTTCGCGACCGTGGGCAACGCCCCCACCGCAGACACCGTGAAGCACGGCAACCTCGGAACGGCGTACGGCACGTACGCGCTCCTCGAGGAGCTCGGGTTTGCCTTCATGCATCCGCTCGCGCCGACGCGGCCCGCGAAAGTCACCATTCCAGCGAGCCTCACCCTGGACGAAAAACCGACCTGGCGCATCCGCGGCATCCACTTGCACGCGATGCACCCGCTGGAGCTCACCGAGCTGCTCCAGGGCTGGGGCAACGGCTCCCCGGACGACG
>JAYUXI010000468.1:0-3310 GCA_043753085.1 Myxococcales bacterium
CCGCTTCCGCCGCAGCTCTGCGGCGCAGGGCAGCCACCGCACTCTTGCAGCCCACCGCAACCGTCACCGTACGGCCCGCAGTTCACGCCCAGCTTCGCGCAACTACTTGGTGCACACGGAGCCGCGCTACAACTGCCGCCACTGCAGATGGGCGCTGCGGGGTCGAAGCAGCCACCGCAATCGATCCGACCACCGCAGCCATCGACGGCGAGGCCGCAGCTGATTTTCAAATCCTCGCACGTACTCGGGCGGCAAGCGCACCGGCCGACCACGCACTGCTGCGAGGCGCCGGTGCACGCGCCGCAGTCGAGCTGGTTCGTGCAACCATCGGGGGCAACTCCACAGGCCACACCGCTCACCGGGCAAGTGGTCGGCGTGCACGAGCATCGTCCCCCCAAGCACGTGAGCGGCGCTGGGCACGTGCCGCACGTCAGCACTCCTCCACAGCCATCGCTGGTGCTGCCGCACTCGGCGTGACCCTCGCCACAGGCGCGCGGTCGACAGCCCGGTGCGGCGGGGTCGACCGGCGCTGCGGCGGCGTCCCTTTCCGTCGCGGCGTCGGGCGGGACAAGCTGCGCGTCGGCAAAGCCAACGCCGAGGAGCCGGTCACAGGCCGCGAGCGCCAGCCAGCACACCACCACCGACGCGCGCCGCACCGTCTGAACGACCATGCTCTCGTGAAGACGCATGCACCAAGGTCAGCAGCTGGCTGCGCGTCTGTCGAGTGCCCAGAGCAGCCACCCCGGCTCCCTCACCTCGAAGTGTGCAAGCCAGTGCGGGCGCAGCGCTGCTTGGCTCAGGCCTGGGCACGTGCTGGAGTGGCGCAATGATCGAATCCAGCGTCGCCGTTCGCCCCACGTTGCCTACATCGCAGTGCACCGGCGCCAGCCTGCGGAGCATGGCGCGTTTCCACGCCGAAGTAGTCGACGCGGTGGCGACGGCCGTCGCGCGGGACGCTCTGGTGGTGGTCGGCATGGCGCAGAACCCGTTCGTGCGCAAGGCGCGCAAGGCGTTGGACGAAGCCGGGATCACCTACACGTATCTCGAGTATGGCAGCTACCTGTCCGAGTGGAAGAAGCGTCTCGCCATCAAGCTCTGGAGCGGGTGGCCCACGTTCCCGCAAGTGTTCGTCAGGGGCACGCTCATCGGCGGCCACGCCGAGATGGCGTCGGCCCTCGGCGACGGCACCTTGCGCACGCTGCTGGCTACGCCGTGAGGGTGCGCTCGCTCGGCTTCGAGGCCGCGGGAGAACGCGTTCGACTCGGCCTTGCCGACGCAAGCGGAGCGCGCTGCTACCGGGAGCTGCAGGGCGCGGAGCGGGAACACGTACTGGCGTGGATCGCCACGCGGTTCGAGTGGCTGCGCGCACGCGAGCCCGGTGTCGAGGTTCGCTCGATTCGCGTCAAGCTCGACGAAGCGCGCGCGCTGCTCACGCTGGCCGGCGAGCCACCCCGCGCCATCACATTGGTAGACAGCAGTTACGACGACTTCGCGAGCGGCCTCGACGCCGTGCTGCCCTAGCGGCGCCGCCGCGCGCGCGTCTGGTCGAAGTAGTCGGCCAGCACTTCCCGACCCACCTCGTTGCCCTTCATGCGCCACGAGATGTCGTTGGCGAGCACCACGGCGATCGCGATCTCCGGCGCGTTGGCCGGAGCGAACCCGGTGAACCACGAATACATGCGCGCGGGTTTGTCGCCGACCAGCGTGCCGGTCTTCGCGGCCACCGGGATGCCGGCCAGGCTGGCCTGCCGCGCCTTGTGGAAGACCTTCGACGCCGTTCCCGAGCGCGTGGTCAGCTGCATCATGCGCGACAGCTCCGCGGCGGACGACGACGACACCGCCCGACCGTCTTCGACCCGCGCCGGCGACTTTGATGCAGTTTGCAGGCGTACGCGCATTCCGCCGTTGGCGATGGTCTGCACGGCGAACAGCGCACCGAGCGCGGACGTACGTCCATTCCAGAAACCCGCCGCCGCACGTGCGAAGCCGAGTCGGTCGTCTGGCAGCTCGACGCGCGAGCGCCCGACCGGACGGTCAATTGGCACCAGACCGTCGAGTCCGAGCAGGCCGGCCTTGCTCCGCACCTCGGCAGGACGAACGTGCCGCAAGGCCAGCTTCGCGATCACCAGGTTGATGCTGTGCCCCACCGCGGTGTGCAACGTCACGCAGGCGCGATCCCGGGACGCCACGTCGCGCAGATCGGTCAGCTCGAACTTGCGCTCGCCGCCCGCGTAACACGCCGTGCTGCCGGCGTTGGCGTGGCCGGAGTCGAGCAACGCCGACACGGTGGCAAGCTTGAAGACGCTGGCCGACGGCGCGAAAGCCGTGGCCACGCGATCGCCGGCGCCGCGCGACGCCCAGGCAAGGATGCGCCCGGTGCGGACGTCACTGATCACCACCGCGCCGTCGTGCGGGGCGGCCGTCCGGAGCCAGTGCTCGGCGATGGCCTGGACCTTCGTGTCGACTGACTTTGCGATGCCGCCGGCATCGACCGAAACCATCTGCGCGCCGGCGTTTGCCGGAATCATCATCAGCAGCACGCAGAAAATCCGCAACACACCGTGCATCATCCGGGGGTACGGGACGTCCAGTCAGGGGGCCAAGTATTCTTCCTTGCTACACGTCTTACCTCGTGCCACGTAGACGTGAAACCAGTCGTACGCCGCCGTGTTCCCGAAGGAGAGAGCCCCCATGTCCGCACTTCGCCTGCTCGTACCGTTTGCCGTGACCACCTCGTTGTTCGCGTGCGGCTCGGAATTGGAAGAAGGCGCGAAGACCGAAGAGGACATCGTCGACATCGCGCACAGCTCGGTGAAAGATCAGGAGATCGGCAACTGCTGGATCTACGCGGCGACGGGCTGGGCCGAGTCGCTGCACCTCGGGTATTCCGGTGAAGAGCTCAATCTCTCCGAGTCCTGGCTGACGTACGTGGACCTGTACTTCGGCATCCTCGACGGCAACGTCACCGACAAAGACGGCCTGCAGACCGGCGGCTGGTTCGGCGAAGGCGAAGACTGGATGGCGCGCTTCGGGCACTTCGACGAAGCCGCTTTCATCCCGGGCGACGAGAACAACGAAGGGGCACGACGCCAGTCGACGGCCCTTGCCGCGCTGAATGCTTCTCTCAAGACCGGCGTACTCTCCGAACCCGCCAAGCGCCGCGATCGCACCGTCGTCCGCGAAGAGCTGGACAAGGCCTGGGGTCTCGACGCCAGCGTCGTCGCTCTGATCGACTCTACGTTCGGCCGCACGCTGGACAAGGATTTCCTCACCGGCGCCAACGTGGCCGAAGGCGCCGCCGGCCTGCGCA
>JAYUXI010000469.1:0-8093 GCA_043753085.1 Myxococcales bacterium
CCACCCGAGGGCAACGGCACCTTGCGCGAGAGCGCGCGCTGGATTTCGTCTTCGATTCCGTACGCGTCGAAGATTGGCTCCTCGCCCGCGTACAGGACGACGTCCTTCACGCGCTCCGGCGCGAACATCTCGAGAAAGCGGCAGAGGCGTTCGTACTGATGTTTGTCGTCGATGACGATCTGCTGCACTTCGTCGGTGAAGAGGTCGCGCGCGGTCTTCAGCACGAGGTCGAGCTCGGACGACAGCAAGGCCGGCGCGCGGGCACCTTCGCGCTTCTTGGCAACGTCACCCCAGAGGTGAACCAGGTAGCCGACGTCTTGCTTGAGGCCCTTCTTGGTGAGGCCCTCGGCCACGGTGCGCACGATGAAGCCACCGGACGGCGGCTTCATGCCGATGATGGCTTCGCGCAGACGGGCGCGCTCCTTGTCCGAGCCGATGCGCTTGGACACGCCGACGTGGTCGACGGTCGGCAGGTACACGACATACCGGCCCGGCAGCGAGACGTGACTGGTGCAACGTGCACCCTTCGTTCCAATCGGATCCTTGGACACCTGGACCAGGATCTCCTGGCCCTCCTTGACGACGTCACGGATGGGCGTCGACTTCGAGATGCGCAGCGGCGAGTGCATGCTGTCGCCGTCGCCGCCGCCGCGGCGTGGGCCGCGGTTGCCTTCGCGGCTGTTGCGCGCGCCGACTTCGCGCTGCGGGCCGGGGCCAGAGCGCTGGCCACTGCCGCCGCCTTTGCGACCACGCCCTCGACGACCGCCACCCCGACGCGCGTCGTCGTCGCGTGTGACTGCGGCGGGTGGAGGAGGCACGGGATCACCGGGATCGGTGATGGTGAAACCCGGCATCTCGTCGAGATCGAGCTGGGGCGCCAGCTTCTTGCGGGCGTCGCCCTTCTTGCTGCTGGTGCTGGCAGCGCGACTGCCACGGCCGGTGAGCGCCGCGAGCGTCATCTCGGAAAGATCGGCCGCTGAAAGCGCTACGGTTTCTTCGAGGGAATTCGCGCTGCCCAGGGGCAATGGCGCATCCGAATCGGCGGCGTCGTCGCGGTCTTCCTCCGCGTCTGCGTCTTCCTCTTCGTCTTCGTCTTCGTTCGCGTCGAGCGACTCGGAAGACCACTCGGCATCCCCAAATTGCGAGGTTTCGCCCTCGGCAAATTCATCGACCTCGACCGCCACACTCGATTCGGAGGCGACCACCGCCTGCTGCGATGGTTCCGCCTCGACGACGGGCTCGGGCGCGACTTCTTCGGCCACCGGCTCGGCGGGGGGGCGACGAAGACGGCGGCGCACGGCGATCTTGGCGCGCTCTGGCTCGGCTTCGGCGGCAGGTGCTTGTGCGGCCGCTTCCTGGACCAGCGTTCCTTCGTCTACGGCTTCGGACGATTCGGACGATTCGGACGATTCGGACGAAACGGGCGCCTGGTCGGACGAGACGGGCTCGGCGGCGGCGGCTTCGGTGGCGGTGTCCTCGGCGAGGGCGGCGCTCTTGCGGCTACCGGCCAGGTACGCTTCGAAGTCGTCCGGGCGGATCAGATCCTCGACGTGGAGGAACGCGGCGCGCTCCTGCCCGATGTCGATGAATGCGGCCTGCAGGCCCGGCAAGACGCGGGTGACTTTGCCGAGGTAGACGTTGCCGACGGTGCCGCTTTGACTGGCCGTCGACCCACTGCGCTCGAGGTGGAGCTCGGCGATGATGCCGTCTTCGATGAGGGCTACGCGCGTTTCGCGAAAGTCGACACTGATGACGAGTTTGTTCTTTTTGACCATGTAGCGAGAGATCCTTTTCGCTCAGGGCTCTCGATGGCGCGCGCAGGCCCACGATCCTCGCGCATCATGGCGCGCCCTGGCCCCGCCCGCCGGGTAGGCCAGCGAGCTCGCCGCCCGAACGCATCCGCGCAGGAGGGACCACGAGTTCGTGGTCGCGCGCGGTAGCAAGGCGAGAGGGAAATTGGATGGGTCGCATTCGTTGAGAGAGCCTCGGGCGGCTGATAGAGCGCCGGGTGAGGGCGGTCGATGCTTGCGGCATCGCAAAACCAGCGATGCGTGCGCATCGCAAAACCAGAAGTGCCTAGGACAGGAGTCTTGGGAGAGAACGGACTGCCCGGGAGGCTTTGGAGCCTGGGCCACGGTCCTGCCGCCTAGACTACCCGAAGGCGCCGGACAAAGGAAAGCCCCGCCACACCCTTCCGCGCTACCGTTGCTCCATCTCTGGCCTGGCGGGATTCACGTTTTCAAGTCGGCGGGGCATAGAAGCGGCTGGCGCTCCAGAGCCCAGGCGGCTCCGAAGAGCGCCTTTGCTGCGCAGAACGTTGCCAAACGCGAGGCCGCTTGTCCACGGAAATGCGCGCAGTCCAGTGCGAGTCCAATCGGGCAACCTGGACCGGTAGTCTCGTCCGCTGCGGCGCCGTGAACCGCTCCGTAGCGCGGCGCCGCGCACCGCAGTACCCGCGGCGGCGCGTCGGAACCACGCTGATTCCGGGCAGACTGCGTGGAGGCGTAGGTGGCACGCCTGGTGCAGTTGACGGACACGACTGCGGTGGGGCCGTGACCTTCACGTCTTCGCGGCCGGCGCCCCGCTCATACGGTTTCATTGCGCTCGCACAGAAGGAATTCAATCGATGAACATTTCGAGCATGCTGCGGCACTTCACTCTCACCACGCTGGTTGGCGTCGCGGGTTGCGCGGCCGAGATCCCGGGCGACAGCGCCGTCGACGTGAGCGAGCTCGAGGGCTCCGCGCCGTTTTTCTCGATCAAAGCGACGGACATGGTCAAGACCACCGGTGGCGCAGACACCGTCGACGGCCTCGCGGCGTGGAACGTGTGGGCAAACGGATCGGTGCACGCCAGTGTCTCGCTTCCCGACAGCTCGATGCGCACGATCAAGGTGCGCGCCTACGGCCAGGCCGCCGGTGGCGTCAATCCGACGATGAACATCCTGGTCGATGGCGTCGTCGTGCAGAGCTTCGACGTCGCGGCGGGCGCGTGGAACGACTACAGCGTCGACGCCAACCTGGCGCAAGGCGATCGCCGCATCGACGTCGCGTTCTCCAACGACGCCATCACCGATGGCCAAGACCGCAACCTGGTGGTGTACGAGATGGCCATTGGCGGTGGCGGTTGTTCGGGCGGTAACGACACGCCGCCTGGCGATAACGACACGCCGCCTGGCGGTAACGACACGCCGCCTGGCGGTGGCGACACGCCGCCTAGACCGAGTGGGCAGCGCTGCGTCGTTTTCTTGCACGGCCGTGGCGGCAGCGGCGGCGACACGTCCTCGTTCGACGGCATCACCACGGTGCGACCGCAAGGCAACCAGGGCTACGACTCCGGAAGCGTGTGGATCTACTTCCCGAGCTCGGAATACTCGAGCATGGTGCAGGCGGTCAAGGCGGCGATCCCAGACAGCTGCGGCCAGATCTTGCTGCGCGGATTCTCCAACGGCGGCGCCGCCGCGTCCAAGATGTTCTGCCAGGGCGAGACCTTCGGCGGCCGTCTGATCGGCGTGGTGTCGGACGATCCGGTGATGGACCAGGGCACGCTGGCGTGTGCGCCGCCGGCTGGTGTTCCCGCGCTCGTGTTCGAGACTGGCGCGCTGCCGCCCGGTGACTACTCGTGCAGCGACAATGGCTTCACGTGCGAGGGCGGCTCGGTCGTGCCTGCAGCAACGTACGTGGGCCGAATGAGCGCTCTCGCATCGTTGCGCGCCAGCTCGGCAACCGACCACTCGTGCCATGAAGGCAGCTGCGACGGCGTTCCTTCCGCGGTCGCTCCCTGGTGGAAGTAGCGCGCAGGAAGCAGCCCCTCGTGTCGTGACGAGAGCGTGTGACAACACGACTCGTCTGTTATGCTTCTGTCATGTCGAGTGCAGCGCGTTCGGTCGTTTGCTTCGTGGCCCTCGGCGCGAGTTCCGCCTGTGCGCTGCTCACGGACTTCTCGGGGCTGTCGGGCGGCGCTCAAGACGCAGCGCTCGGTGACGGTCCCTCCGTGGCCATCGATTCGAGTGCGCCGTCCTCTGGTTCGAGTGCGTCGTCCTCTGGTTCGACTGCATCGTCGAGTGGCGGAGTGCCGGACTCCGGCCGGGGGAGCGACGCGGAAGCGAGCGTCCTGCTGGGATTTTGCGCCAGTCATGCGCCCGTGGAATTCTGCGACGACTTCGACGAGCCAAACCGCACGAGCATGGCCGAGAAAGGGTGGAGCGCGCCCCAGAATGCAGGCGCGCGGCTGACTGGTGCGAGCCTGACGTCCGAGCAATCGACGTCTTCCCCGCGCGCGGCGCGCATGATCGTCGACCCGAATGCCCCTGGAGGAGTTGCCGCTGACCAGAAAGGCATTACCTTCCCGACGAATGCCGCCCGGGTTCGCGTGCAGCTCCAAGTCCGACCTCGTGCCGGTGGCCAAAGCCCGGTGCTGTCGCTTCGATATGGTCCCAGAGATTGTACACTCGAGTACTACCCCGATCCCGGGCTAGTCGTCGAGAAGTGCGAGGCGGACTACTGGGATTTCTCCGGCGCGCCGAGCTTGCTCTCGGATCAGTGGAACCAGGTCGCGTTCACGCTGGAGCGCGCTCCAGACGGTGTTCGCTACAGGTTTTTAATCGAAGCTCGGGGCACGCCCTTTGGCGCCAACGTGCATTATCCCGACGTCGGCCAACCTCTGGACGTTGGCGTGACCGTGTTGCTCGGCAACTCGATCGTGCCCGTGGAGGGCCCACAGGTCAGCGTCATCGACTACGACGATGTGGTCGTCGTAGTCGAATAGCGATCAGGGGCGCGGGCCGATGCGGTTTTTGACGAAGGCACCGGACTGCGAAAGATCCTCGGCCGCCCATGGGCCGGTGGGGGTCGCTCCCGCATTGAGCGCCGTGCACGATTCCTCTTTCAGCGACATCGACCAGTTGGCCCAGCTGATGTTGCGCTCGGCCAGGAAATCGAGCCAGGTGGTCGACGACTCCTCGTCGATGAAGCCGTTGCCGTCGTACGTGCAGGTGCCCCACTCGGTCGCAAAGATTGCGATTCCCTTGTCGAGGGCAAGCTGGATCTTGTCACGCGACTCTTGTTTGTGGCTCGCCGCGTAGAAGTGGAACGTATAGGCGACGTTCGGATCTGCCAGGCGGTCGTCCGCCGCGGCAACGACCTCGGTCGACCAGCTCGGCGAGCCCACGATGACCAGGTTGTTCGCGCCCTTGCCACGAATGGTACCGAGCGTGCGCTCGGCGTAAGACTTCACCTCGGGCCAGGACACGTCGATCGGCTCGTTCCAGATCTCGAACATCACGTTGGGGACGTTCGCGTACTTTTGCGCCATGGCCGCGAAGAAGATCTGCGCCTGATCTGCATGCAGGTCTGCGTGGTGGTCGTGCCAGTCGATGAGGACATAGAGATCGTTGGCGATGGCGGCATCGACCACGGTCTCGACCCGCGCTCGTTCGTCTTCGGGATGGTCCAGATAGCCCTCGTACTCCACCGCCATGGCGGCGCGCACCAGGCTCGACTGCCAGTCGACCACGAGCCTGCGAATGGTCTCCGCGTCGTAGAACTTTGGGTGCCACTGGCTCCAGTACAGACTCATTCCGCGCAGCTGGATCGGCTGATCGTTGCGATCGTGAATGGAGTTGCCGACCGCACGGAGCGCGCCGTGGGTGCCGACGAAGCTGCCGTCCCCACTGTCCACCGGCAGCAATCCGGACGACGCCGCGTTGGTTCGGCCTGGCGTCGCGGCGGCCGCTGCGTCGACCGGAGCGCGCGCTGCAGGTACGGCCGCGTCGCCAGCCTGCACTGGAGCCAGGGTTGCTTCGTCGGCCGAGCAACCACCTGCCCAGGCCAGCGCGCATGAAGTGCCGACCAAGAACGCGAGAGACCGGCGCCGGAGACAGGAACGAAATCGCATCCGCAAAGGATAGCGAACGCCGCGAGGCGCGGGCGGCGCCAAACCGGTCGTCGGTGCCGACCTGATCCGGCCACAGACAGCGCCGCGCACCTGCCGTGTCGTGATCCTACATGCGGCCGCTTTGGTCACATGACGCACCTGTGGCGCGGGGCCATAACCGCCACTCATTCTGCACTTCGAACGTCGGTTCGATTCGCAGCCACGAAGACAAAGAGGATTCCCATGAAATCAGTGCTCCTTTCGCTCCTGCTCTCTTTTGGTGCAGCCCACCTGGCCGGCTGCACGGCAAACCCGGATTCGAACAGCGCAGAAGCGCCCGAAGCCGATTCGGTCGAATCGGACGTCGTCTCCAAAACGTCGCAGCGCTTCACGTTGAACGGCTCTGTCCAGAGCGACACGCAGGACGGAAAGTCCGTCGGGGTCGACGAAGGCAAAGGGCGCTTCGTGATTCACGTCCGGCGGATCTCCAGCAGCGCGCTGGAAGCCGACGTCGAGTTCACTACCGAACCAACGTCCAGGGTGACGCGCCGCCGGGTCAGCTTCACTCCGTCCAGGGAGTCTTCCAACTACGTGGACAAGTTCCACGAGTTCTGGACGGCCCAAAGTGATGACTTTGCCATCAAGATTTTCATCAATTCGGACGGCACGGTTCTCAAGGCTGCCGAGCAGTTCGAACGCAGCGAGAGCATGGCCGCATCCAACGTCCTCTACGGCGCGAATGTGCGGTGGCAGGTCGAAGAAGGAGCGACGACTCGCTTCTATCAGCTGGCGGCGAACGGTTTGGCCAGCCCGCGCTGAGCAACCTCACCACACGTCGCATCGGTGTCGGAAGCCGAGAGCAGCACTCGCCATCGCACGACAGCTGCTGCCTTGGTTTTGTGCTGGCGAGGTAAGGACCCTCTCCGTGCGGTGCAGGAGGCCGCGCCAGACGCGGCGTCGCCCACCGCACTGGCTGGCGTGAAGCGCCCGATCGCGCCGATCCAGGCGGAACGAGCCCCGTACGACGCTGGCATGCTTGATGCTCTAGTGAGCCCGACAGCCGCTTCCCGAGCCGCATCCACCCCGAAGGAAACTCTCGATGAACACTCCGAACATGCTGCGACATTTCACGATGGCGACCTTGATTGGACTCGTAGGCTGCGGCACCGCAGCTCCCGACACCTCCGAGGATGCCGAAAGCAGCACGAGCGACCTGCTGAGCAACCCGCTCTTCACCATCCGGGCTACGAACATGACGAAGACGACCGGCGGCCAGGTCGTCGAGACGGGGCTCGTCGCCTGGAACTTGTGGGCGAACGGGTCCGTATACACCGACGTGACGATCCCCGACAGCTCGGTCCGCACCGTTCAGGTTCGCGCCAACGGGCAGTCCGCGGGCGGGGTAGACCCGAAGATGAACGTCTTGATCGACGGAGTGGTCGTGCGCAGCTTCGCTGTCGCCTCGGGCTCGTGGAAAGACTACAGCTTCGACGTCGGCATCGCAGCGGGCACACGCAGGATCTCGCTGCAGTTCTCCAACGATGCGATCATTGCTGGCAACGATCGAAACTTGCTGTTGTACGAGTTGGCCGTGGGGCGGCGAGCCGAGGCAGCCACCACCAACAAATCGCGTATCGTACCGCGACTCGACAACACCTACTGCGGCGACATCTCCACGCGAGCGAATGGCGGCCGGGTGTATATCTGGCAGTGCAGCGAGAACAACCCCAATCAATTGTTCGACATTCTTCCGTCTGGTGAGATCAAGCTCGACGGAAAGTGTCTGACGGCGAAGGGCAGCTACTCTTCGGCGCCGGTCACCATCGAGAGCTGCACCGGAGGTGCCAACCAGGCCTTCTCGCATGATCGATCAACCGGTTTGATTCAGACCACCAACAACCTGTGTGTGGACGTCTTTGCCGGTCGCATGGCCAACAACACGTTTCTCAACGTCTACACGTGCGACGCCGGCAACCGGAACCAGCAATTCGACGTGGCGGCGCCAACGGCAGGGCAGGCGGCCACGCCGCCACCCGCGCCCAGCGGTGGGTCGGGCTACCCATTCGCATCGCGCAAGACCCCATATGTGGCAGGCATCAGGCCGACGGTAGCGTCTCAAGGCGAGCAAGATGCGCTGGTGCGCACCCAGTACGATTACTGGAAGTCGCAAGTGCAAGCGCGCTGCGGCGGTAGCATCGTGAAGTTTTCCGATGGTGCGG
>JAYUXI010000470.1:0-8081 GCA_043753085.1 Myxococcales bacterium
AAGATGATTCGCGTTCCCGTGTATTTAGCATCCGTATCGGACCACACGTAGAAGGCGCGTTCCTCGGAATCGGGCGCCGCGGAGCGCGCACGCTGAAACCATGGGTGCTGGTCTGACGTGTGGTTGACCACGAGCTCGGTGATGACCCGGAGCCCGCGGGCGTGCGCCTCGGCGATGAACCGCCGCGCGTCGTCCAGGGTGCCGTAGTCGGCGTGCACGCCCTCGTACGCGGCGATGTCGTAGCCATCGTCTTTGCGCGGGCTCGGGTAGAACGGCAACAGCCAGATGGCGTTGACGCCCAGATCCTTGATGTAATCGAGCTTGGCGATCAGGCCCTCGAAGTCACCGATGCCGTCGTCGTTGGCATCGAAGAAAGACTTCACGTGCAGCTGGTAGATGACCGCGTCTTTGTACCAGAGCGGATCGGACGTGTCGGACACGGGCGCTCCGGACGCGGGCCCTGCAGAAGAGGGAGAAGTCATCGGCGCAGGCACCGACAGGGGATTGGAGGAAGACATGGGCATGGGGTTCAAGCTCTCTGCGGCGTGATGCGGAATACGGCGACGGGCATGTCCGCCGGATCGAATCGCCAGTGCTGGTTTTTGCCCGTCCAGTCGAAGACGCCGCCGCGCATCAACTCCTCGACGCGCACGCTGGCGTCGTCTGGGAGGCTCAGTTCCCACAGCGGCACCTCGAACTGGGTTTCTTGCACGTGGTGGGGGTCCAGGCTGACCAACACCAGGATGAAGCTGGAGAGGTCGGGCGTCGCCTTCTGGAACCACAGCACCTGGTCGTTGCTGGCGACGTGGAACTTCACGCCCACATGCGTGTGGAGTGCAGGGTTCTCGCGCCGGATCTCGTTGAGGCGCGTGATCTCGGCGACGAGGTTGCCCGGCGCGTTCCAGTCGCGCGGCTTGATCTCGTACTTCTCGGAGTCGAGATACTCCTCTTTGCCCTTCACGGGCTCGGCTTCCGCGAGCTCGAAGCCGCTGTACATGCCCCAAAGGCCCGAGAGCGTGGCGGCCAGCGTGGCGCGAATCACGAAGCCCGGGCGCCCCGACGTTTGCAGGAACAGCGGGTTGATGTCCGGCGTGTTGACGAAAAGGTGCGGCCGAAAAAAATCTCGGACCGGCGCTTCGTTCAGCTCGCTGAAGTATTCGGTGAGCTCGGCTTTCGTGTTGCGCCAGGTGAAGTACGTGTAGCTCTGCGTAAAGCCGATCTTCGCCAGTTGGTGCATCATGGCCGGCGCGGTGAACGCTTCGGCCAGAAACACCACGTCGGGGTGCCGCGAGCGGACGTCGGCGATGAGCCACTGCCAGAACGGGACCGGCTTCGTGTGCGGGTTGTCGACGCGGAAGATCTTCACGCCTTCGTTCACCCAGCCCTGCAGCACGTCGCGCAGGGCAAACCAGAGCGAACGCTTGGCTTCTTCCGCGTAGAACTCGACGTTGACGATGTCCTGGTACTTCTTCGGCGGGTTCTCTGCGTAGCGGATGCTGCCGTCCGGACGGAACGTGAACCACTCGGGGTGTTCGGTGAGCCACGGGTGATCGGGCGCGCACTGCACTGCGAAGTCCAGCGCGAGCTCGAGGCCGTGAGTCTTGGCGGCGCGGCGCAGGCGTCGAAACGCGTCGATGCCGCCGAGTGCAGGATGCACGGTGTCGTGGCCGCCCTCTACGCTACCGATGGCGTAGGGGCTGCCCGGCTCGCCCGGGTTGGCGGTGACCGCGTTGTTCCTGCCCTTGCGGTTCTTGCGCCCGATGGGGTGGATCGGCGGAAAATACAGCACGTCGAACCCCATGGCGCGCACCGCGGGCAGGCGCTCGATGACGTCGTCGAAGGTGCCATGGCGCTCCGCGCTGCTGGTGATCGAGCGCGGGAACAGCTCGTACCAGCTGGAGAAGCCGGCAGCGGTGCGCTCGACGTCGACGGCCAGGGCGCTGGACTGCACCGGCGACCGTTTGGCCAGGTGCTGCCGCACGAGGCTGCGCGTGGATTCTTCCAGCAGCATGGAGCGCTGCGTGAGCGGAGACGCGGCGGCGAGCTCGGCAGCGAACGCGACGAGAGCCGCGGCCCCGGTGGCGCCGGCGAGGGCTTGCCGGACGAGCAGGATGCCCTCTTGCACTTCGAGCGCCGTGGGCACACCTGCATGCACCTTCTTGCCGAGATCGCGGCGATAGGTGTCCCATGCATCCATCCACCCCTGGACGATGAAACGGTGCACGCCTTCTTGCATGGGAACGTGACGCACGCCGAAGCGATCGTCGCCGAGTGCGAGCATCGGCAACATGACGGGCTCGCCCGTGGGAGGAAACCAGTGCACCTCGGCTGCCACGTGATCGTGACCGTCCAGAAATACGTCTGCTTCCACCAAGACCGACTGCCCCACGACGCCCTTGGCCGGGTAGCGGCCGCCATCCACCGCGGGCGTGACCCGCTGAACAAGAATGCGCGGCGCATCGAGCAACGTTTCGATGGATGGCACGGAAATCTCGGCACGCACGGTTGGCACGGACGCTCTTTAACCACGCCACCCGGAAGCGGGAGCCAGAAGCTGCGGCCGCCCGAAAAGAAACTCGCTGGCTGGCTCGCTGGCTGGCTCGAGCGTACCGGATCAATGCAGGTTGCAGGTACTTGGCGCCCCGTTCGGCCCGCGGCTGCCAACAATCGGCGCGCGAGCCCGCGCCACGACCGGGGTATTCTCCGACGCGAGCGACGCCGCGGGCGTGCCGACGTGAGGTGGGGGCGGTGAGGAGTGCGAGCACGCCGCGAGCTCGTAGGAGGGCCCCACCGCGGCTTCCTTTCTGCAGCCGCCCTCCGCGCATTCGCCGTCGAAGCAGTGTTCTCGTCTGCCGATTGGTCGCTTTGCCTTCTTCCCGCGAGCACTGTGGCTGCACGGATTGAGAGTCAGGCTTACAGTCGGTGCAAGAACACTGCGCCGCGTATTCTCGCGTCCGAGCTGTTGCGTTTGGCCCGCGCATACCCGGTCGTGCTGCCTCCCCGTGTCAGGGTAGTTGCCGGATGGTTTGAACAACAACTATCTGGGGGCAAATGGCTCGGGTACCATGGAGTGCTCGGAAACGTTGCGTTCGGAGATGGTGGCCAAAGATGATCGGCCTGCAGGCGGTATCGGGCAACGCGCTCTCGAAGAGAGTGGGGATCAGGCAGCCGACTTTGTCACGATGGCAGCCCGCCGGGGATCGCACCGATGGACTACGCGTTCGACACGAAGCTGTTCGCCATGGTGGCAGACGAGCACCTGCGCTTCGAGCCCGGCGCCTCGGGCCGAACCTACCGCGGCCTTTCCCTCGCGCAGCTACGTCAGATGCCGTGGCTCACGTGGAGCTCGGAGCCGCTCTCGAGGTCGTACAGATGCATGCGATGGTCTGCATTGACGAAGAGCTCGCCGCCTTGGACGAACAGCTGGGCGAACGAGCCCTCGGCCGTGCCGCTGACAATCTGGCCCCAGAGCAGCTGGCCCGTCTCGGTGGCGCGGCCGACCATGCGGAAGTCGCCCGTGCTGCGCTGGTAGAACGTGACCACCACGTGCGCCGTGAGCTCGGTGGAAACGCGACCAGCAATGTGGACGGTGTCCCCGTCGAGCGCTGCGCGGGAAACCCAGTTCAACTTCTTGGTCTTCGCGTCGCTGGACATGAGCCACGCCTCGCTGCGAAATCGGTCGGCCGAAACCAGCGAGCCTTGCGTGAACAGCACGTCGTCCAGCAGGGTGGATCCGTAGGCGCTGAACCCTTTCACCTTGGAGCGCGCAACGGCACCGGGATCGTCTACGTGACAAGGCTGGTGCGGCTGCGCGTGTTTGCAATCTGTCTGCTCGTCCGCGCAAGCGAGCTTCGTGTCGCGCACTTCCTTGCGCAACGTGCCTGCCGCAGGGTCGAGCACCTCGACTTCGCTGTAGTTGTGGTCGAGGCGGATCAGGGTCGGGGCTGCGGCCAGCCGGCACGCGGACTGCGCTCCGCCCGGGAAGGCGAGATCATGCACGGTGTTGCCGGTCTTCACGTCCAGGACGTGCAGCTGCTCGCGCGAGTCGGAGATCATCACGTGATCGCCGGCGATCACCAGGTGCGTGTGTGGGCCCGACCACTGGCTCGGGTACGGTCCCGCCGTCCAGATGGGCTGCAAGGTGTCGCGGTCGACCGCGGCCACGAAGAGCGAGGCGTCTTCGGGCGCGCGCCAGAACAGACTCACGATGTCCTTGTCGCCGTCTCCGTCCACGTCGACCTCGAGCAGCGGTCCTTCGTTTCCGCCGGTGTACCAGCTCGCGCCGAGCACGGCCGGCTGAGGGACGGCCGGCTCGCGCGGCTCTTGGCAGGGCGTATCGTCGCTGAAAGCGGGCCCAATCGTTGCGAGCAAAGCCGCACCGCCCGCCAGCCCGACCAACCCCACGCCCAAGGTTCCGATCGTTGCCAGCACGGCCACCCACGTGGGCGTCCCTCGAGGCGGCGCTGGCATGGCGGCACGAGCTACCTGCAAATCGTTGGCGAGAACCTCGATGCGGCGCTGCGCCGCGCCCAACGCGTTCCGATAGTCTTCGTCTTGCGGCATGCGCTCAGCGTAGGGGCAGCGGGCGGCTCTGGCACCTCCGGCCCGCGTGAAAGGTCGCAAGGCGCTCGCGAACGGTTCTCGCCCGCGGCAGGCATCACGTATCGTCCATGGTGCGTCGTGACGCGAAAGAGCGATTGACCCCTTCGGGGTAGGAGCTCGATCGCATGCTGCGCGTCTTCAGCGGGTGCAAGTCCAGTCGCGGTAGGCGCCGACGCGCCGGGTAGCAGGACTCCAGTCACGGGAGAGAGCCCGCGCGCTGAAGCGAGGCATCGAAAGCCCGTGAGGCAGCGAGAGCTGCGCAGCGGGGAGCGAGTCCACGGGCCGCAACATGAGGTGAAGTCTGCAGCCTCGACAGGAAAACGATCCGAGAGCCGAGCCGCTCATGTCACGGCGAAGGCAACATCGCGCGCTCTAGATTCGGAACGAATGTGGGAGTCTCTTCCAGCACGGTGAGGCGACCGAGCAGCGAGAGCGGATCCAGGTCGACCGCGACGGTGCCATCCGAGAACGGCTTCTTCAGAAGAATGCGGATCAGCCCGTCCGGACTTTGGGTGATGCGCTCTTGGGCTACTGCAGGGCGAAGGATGCACTTCAGCAGCGCCTCGCGGCCCGGCTGGTCGAGCCCGCCCGCGCGCGCGTCGCGGCGTGCAGCGTAAAACCATCGAGACTGGCGCACGACCGACGGCAGCTACCAGCTCGAGAAGCATGCGCTGCACATCTGGCCGCGTGGACAATACATATTGATCGCGCTGCCCAACGAAGACGGCAGCTTCACGTGCACCTTGTTCATGCCGTACGAGGGCGACACCAGGTTCGTCCGCGCTGCAGACGCCCGATGACGTATCGGCGCTCTTCGAGCGCGACTTCGCGGACGCCGAAGCGCTGATGCCGGCGCTCACGGAGGACTCTTTCGCCAACCCCACAGGCCACATGGTCACCCTGAAAAGCGCGCCGTGGTTTCACGAATCGATGCTCCTCTTGGGCGACGCCGCGGCATTGCCGCTGAGCAATCGCCGGACGAGACAGAAGCCAACGATTCAGTACTGATTGCCAGTGCCGCTTGTCTATGTCTCAAAAGACCGCGCGGCGATTGAGGCGCTCATTGCCAACGACTTTCACTTCAGCAGCCCGCTCGACAACCGCCTCGACCGTGTTACCTACCTTGCAGGCTGCTGGCGCAACGGCAAAACGACCGAAAGTTTCTAGTTCATCCACCTAGTGCAACACGGTGAGCAAGTGTTGGTCACCCATGAGGCGCGTGGTGCGGGCCGACACCGTTTTCGAAAGACCGAGATCGTCACGGTGCGCGGGTCGCTGATCGTTGAATTGGAGGTTTCTTTTGGTTGGGATTTGCCACACGAGGCGGCCGTCAGTGGCTTCCTTACAAACACGAATTGACAGTTTCATCCGAAACGCACGAAAGGACCAAACATGACCAAAAACACAATTTGCCTTTGGTATGACAAAGACGCCGAGGTCGCCGCGCACTTTTACGCCAAGACTTTTCCAGACAGTACAGTCGCTGCTGTCCACCTTGCGCCAAACGACTTTCCGGGCGGCAAAAAGGGCGATGTACTGACCGTGGACTTCACAGTCGCGGGGGTAGCCTGCCTCGGACTCAACGGCGGGCCCATGTTCAAACACAACGAGGCTTTCTCTTTCCAGATTGCGACTGAAGACCAGCAAGAAACTGACCGCTACTGGAACGCAATCGTTGGCAATAGCGGCGCAGAAAGCGACTGTGGCTGGTGCAAAGACCGGTGGGGTATCTCCTGGCAGATTACGCCACGTGTGCTGACTGAGGCAATGGCCCTCGGCGGGGAAGAAGCGCGACGCGCTTTCGACGCGATGATGGGAATGAAAAAGATTGATGTCGCGGCAATTCAAGCGGCACGGCGTGCGGCATGATCCCACCACTGCACGCTGCGCTGCGCCGCGCCGCGCAGTGCCGATGCGAACCACGGAGCGATAACCGTGTAAACTGTTGACCTCACATGCCTGTGTGGCAGCGTTCAATTGCGGCTCAGTGGCGAACCTGCGGCGCAGTTCTGTATCAGCTGGCGCAGGGTCCGGTGCTAGGGTCCGCGCGATGCGAACTGGCTGGCTCTTTCTGCTGACTGTCGGCGCTCTAGCGGCGTGCCAAGGCAACCTCCGCGAGCCCGTGGGATCGGCCGCGCCTGAAGACACGGGCAACGACTCGGGGGCTCCGGTGATCGGAACCAGCGGCGGCCCGGGCATCGAGGGCGGCAGCACCGCGCAGCCACCACGCAACCCGTCCGAGGTCGATCCCGATGCGGCGCCCTGTGACGACGACCTGAGCGTGACGGGCACCGCCGACGACTTCGTGAGGGCGCTCGGTCTGTGCCAGCGCGCCACGGAGAACGGGCCGGCGTGGGGCGTGATCGAAGCCGACTTCCGGCATCACGTGGGCGCGAACGCTGCGGCGGCCGCGGATCTGCAGCACGGCATCTTGCCGAAATTCGGCAGCGTGCTGGTGCCACGCGAGGGCTCGCGGCTGGCGGTGCTGAGCACGGGCTACGCGCGCGAGTTCGACAGCGACACGGAGCAAGAACCGTTTCGGTATGGCCAGAGCTTCGGCGTGGGCGTGGGTGAGGTCCCCGACGAGCTCGGCGGCATCGACGCCGATGCCTTCGACTTGATCAACGCCCGCGTGCGGCTCCGCGTGCCCACCAACGTGCGCGGGTTCTCGTTCGACTTCGACTTCCACACGAGCGAGTGGCCGAACTACCTCGGGTCCGAGTTCAACGATCGCTTCCTCGTCTACCTCACGGACGCTGCGCATCCGAGCGGCACGAACCTCTCGTTCGACGCGCAGGACCGGCCCGTGAGCGTGAACCTCGGATACTTCGATCGCTGCGTGCCTGGCGCGGCCACGGGATGCGCAGGCGAAGGCAACGTGGGGAGCTCCGTGTGTGCGGGCGGTCCGAGCGAGCTAGCGGGCACGGGGTTCGGCCTGTTCGGCGTCGGCTGCGGCTCGCCTACGAAGAACATCACGCTGGGCGGGGCCACCGGCTGGCTCACGACGAAGGCCGTGGTGCGGCCCGGCGAAGTGATCACGCTCGAGTTCGCCATTTGGGACGAGAACGACGCGAACTGGGATTCGCTCGTGTTGCTGGATCGGTTTCGCTGGGAAGCGGATGACCCGACCCCGGGCACGTCGCGGCCGCCAAACTGAGTGGGACGACGGGCAGACTCTGTAGGGGCACTCGACGCTTCTGCGGCGAGTAGTCCTACCACTTACTTCGGTATGATGCCGAGGCGCAGCCTTGTAAAGCCCGCCTTGATTGCGATATCTGCCACTTGGATGAGCGTGGCATATGGGATTTCATAAGCTGCCGTCGCAGTCGCAACGGGGGCGTCGTGGTCGGCGTGATTGCGCAGTCTGGCGAGTTTGGCCTGCAGCGCAATGGGGTTGCTGAGAGCGAAGGTCTCGGTTGCTTCACCGCTCGGGCAGTTGTCGCAAATGTCGTAGACAGTTACCCGTTCATCTTTGATGA
>JAYUXI010000471.1:0-8050 GCA_043753085.1 Myxococcales bacterium
GCTTGCCCGGGGCGGCGGACGGCGCAGCCACCGGAGCTGGCGCCGCGGGTGCGACCTGGGCTGCCTCGACTGCGGTCCAGTCAGCGGGCTGACTGTCCGGCGCCTTCGGGGCGGACACGCCGGGCGGGATCGACACGGCGGTGGCGGCCTGGGAAGGCACGTCATCACGGTCGGGCGACAAATCGCTTTTCGTGTTCATGCCGCGCAGGGCGAACATCACCAGCAGCGAGAGCGCCACGACGCCGATGGCCACGCCGGCCGCAATGACCCACGTTTGCGGGTTCGACCACACGGGCCGCGCGGCCATCTGCTCGCCCGACGGCGATGTGGACGTACCGGGGAGTCCCGGTGGCGGCGGAAACGAGATCGGCCCGCTGCCGGAGAGGCCTGGATAGCTGGACGACCGACCGGGATAGAGCGAGGGCGGGGGCCGATCGCTGGGGCGGATCACCGGTAGCGCGTTGGTGGCGTCGGGATCGGCATGCAGGTAGCCCGACGCGGGCGGGGGCAGCGGCAGCGGCGCGGCCTCGAGGTCGGGCAAAGACGCCATGAGCGCCTCGGCCACGTCGTCGAAGGTGACGGGTCGCATGGACGGCTGCGGCTCGAGGCATTGCTTGACGATCGCGCGCAGCGACGCCGGTACCCGCGGCGCCTCCTGGTCGATGTCGCGCGGCTGCCCGGTGGCGATCCGCACGATCAGCGCGTTGAAGTTCGGCGCGTCGAAGGCGCGGAAGCCGCACAACGCTTCGAACATGATGGCGCCGAACGAGAAGATGTCGGACCGGCCGTCGACTTTGGTCTCGCCGCGGGCTTGCTCCGGGCTCATGTACATGGGCGAGCCGAGTACCGTGCCGGCGATGGTCAGCGCCGGTACCTTGCTGCGCTCTTCTTCGTAGAACTTGCTCACGCCAAAGTCCAAAACCTTGGGTGAAGGCTTGCCGTTGCGTTCGCGATGCAGGAAAATGTTGGTGGGCTTGAGGTCGCGATGGATCACTCCGGCGCGATGCGCGGCGCCGAGCGCGCGCGCCACTTCGACCATCACGAACACGAGCTCCGGCGCCGTCATCGGCGGCGACTGCCGGCGCAGCGCGGTCTCCAGCGACATGCCGGAAAGAAGCTCCATCACCAGAAAAAGCTGGCCGTCTTCGGAGCGCTCGACGTCGAGGATGTCGATGATGTTCGGATGATCGACGCGGGCCGAAACCTTGGCCTCCTGCAAGAAGCGATCGACGGCCTCTTGCGAGGTGGCGATCTGCGGGAGCAACATCTTGATCGCGAAATCACGCTCGGTGAAAATGTTGGTCGCAGACCAAACGGTCGCCATACCGCCCTGACCGAGCACGTGGTTCAGGCGATATTTTTTTGCGACTACCTGACCCGATTCCATCTCGCTCACGCCGACCAATTCCCCGACTGTTGCCCTCGATGGCCTGCAATGCGCAGCCGCGACTCGAGGGGTATGGGCTCTAGCAGACGCCCCCAACGACGTCGAACCATGTCGCCCTATGAAGGCGCGTTGCCTACCACAGCCATGCGCTGCGCCAGGAGGGATTTTTGCAGCGGGCCAGTGACGCGTCGCCCCGTTCGCTCACAGCGGGCCAGTGACGAGAGAGCCCAAGGCGCGGAAGCGATCGTAGCGACCCTGCATGATCTCGTTGCGGCTCTGGCCGTCGAGCGCGGCCAGTGCCTCGCGGATGGCGGCTCCTGCCGATGCGGCTGCTCGTGCCGGATCCTGGTGTGCGCCGCCGGGTGGCTCGTCGACCACGACGTCGACGACGCCGAGGCGAAGCAGCTCCGGCGCGGTCATGCACAGGCGGGTCGCGGCCTCGTCGGCTCGGGCGCCGTCTTTCCAGAGGATCGATGCGCAGCCCTCCGGCGTGATCACGCTGTAGGTGCCGTACTCGAGCACGTGCACGCGGTTGGCCACGCCCAGCGCCAGCGCGCCGCCACTGCCGCCTTCGCCAACGATGGTGGCAACGATCGGCACCTCGGCCCGCGCCATCGCGGCGAGGCAGCAACCGATCGCTTCGCTCTGGCCGCGCTCCTCGGCGCCGAGCCCGGGGTAAGCGCCCGGCGTGTCGATGAAGGTGAGAACGGGCAGGCCGAAGCGGCTGGCCGTTTCGTACAGGCGAGCTGCCTTGCGATAGCCCTCTGGATGCGCCATGCCGAAGTTGCGGCGCACGTTTTCTTTCGCGCCGCGGCCCTTCTGGTTGCCAATCACCATCACGGCGCGCCCCTCGAAACGACCGAGCCCGGCGATGATGGCCGCGTCGTCGCCAAAGGCGCGATCGCCGGAGAGCTCGGTGAATTCCGAGATGAGCGCCTCGATGTAGTCGAGCGTGTACGGCCGGTTCGGATGCCGCGAGAGCTGGACCCGCTGCCAGGGTGACAGATCAGAAAACAGCTCCTTGGCCAGCTTGGACGAGCGATCTTCGAGCGTTTGCAGCTCGGGCAAGAGGCGCTCGTCGGCGGCCGCCAGGACGCGTAGCTCACGGACGCGCGCCACCATCTCGGCGACGGGCTTCTCGAACGGCAAGATGTACGTTCCCACGAGGCCTTCTCTACACCGCGGCGCTAGACGGCGTCGACACTCCGTACGCTCGGAGCCGCTTCCAGTACGGAAAGACGCCGGCTCAGCACGTTGAAGATGCGCAGTGGCTTTTCTTTGCCCTTGAGCGCGGCCGGCGCGAGCTCTTCGTATTCGAACTGGTCTTCCAGCTGAGCCAAGGTGGCTTCGCTGACGAGGATCTGCCCAGAAAGTGCGATGCCACACAGGCGGGCGCTGGTATTCGCGGTGTCGCCGATGACCGTGTAGCTCAGCGCTTTGGAGCTGCCTACGTAGCCGGCGACGAGCGGTCCGGTATGCAAGCCCATGCCGATGGCGAGTGGCGGTAGATCCAGCTCGGCGCGCTTGGCGTTGAAGAGGCGCAGGGCCTCCATCTGCTCGATGGCCGAATCGACTGCGCGCACGGCGTCGTTGTCGTGGGCGACGGGAGCGCCCCAGAAGGCCATGATGCCGTCGCCCATGAATTTGTCGAGGGTGCCTTCGTACTTGAAGATGGTGTCGACCATCTGCTCGAAGTATTCGTTCAGGATCTCGACCATCGTCTCGGCCGAGGTGCCCTCGCTCATGGCGGTGAAGCCGCGGATGTCGCTGTTGAACACGGTGACGTCCTTGGCCTGGACGCCGCCCTTCTTGATCTCGAGCTTGCCCGAGATGACCTGCTCGGCCACGTTCGGCGAGAGCAGCCGCGAGAAGCGCTCGCGCGCGGTGATCTCGTGCTCGATCTTCTTGGTGAGCAAGATGTTCTCGATGAACATCGCGGCCTGACCAGCCACCGTGGTGACCACTTCCAGATCCTTTTCCTGGAACTGCGCGAGGGCAGGAGAGTCGAGCCAGAGCGCGCCGAGTACTTCTTGCTCGTGGAGAAGCGGCACGACCATCGCGCTCGAGATGCGGTTGAGGATCATCGACTTGCCCTTGGACGCGGCGAAGTCGCTCGAAGCGTCGTGGGTGAGCACGCTCGCCTTTTCGGTCATGACGTGTTTCAAGATGGTCGACGACACCTCGATCGGCGCCTCGGTTCCGTCTCGGCGGTGCGCCGCGCGCGGCTGCAGCGAACCGTCGGGCTCTTTCAGCAAGGCCACGCCGCGGTCGGCTTTGACGAACTTGAAGATGCCCTTGAGGATCTTCTCGAGCAGCGTATCGAGATCGCGCTCCAGCGCGATCTCGCGCCCGAGCTCCCAGGTGATGCGCAGGCGCTCGTAGTCGAAGCCGAGCTGCTTTGGGTCGCTCGCGATCTGCTCGTAGGGCAGAAAGCCCTTGGTGCGGGCCGCAATCTGCCGCTCGATGGCGCGCGCGCTGTCGAGCAGGTCGACGCGCGTACCGATCAGTGTCGGCGGGCGCGGCCGACCGCCGGCGAACGGCCGCTGTGGCACGCCCATTCCTGGACCTGGCATGTCTGGCATGCCGGACGTGCCTGACAGCGGACGCGTGCCCGGCGGCGCGAAGCTGGGCTGCGGCGGGCCCTGCCGCGGCGCGGTGCCGTACGGCATTTGCGGCATTGCCTGCGTACCGTGGACGACAGTGCCTTGCGGCGGCTGGAAGTGGCCCTGCGGAGGGATTCGCGGCGCGCTGCCCTGCGGCGGGTGGAACGGGGGTACGCCGCCTCCGCCGACGTCGCCGCCGGCACCGCGGTGGCTGTACGCGGAAGAGCCGGGCGGCTGGTGCGCCGACTGCGGAGGCACCGAGCCACGCGGACCTGCGTGCGTGGGCGACGACGGCATGGGCGGCCGCGCCGGCGGCGGCACGTAGCCCTGCGGCCCGTTTGGCGCTTGCCCTGGCCCGGCCACCTGGCCTGCGAACGGGCTCTGGTTGTGAGGCGTACCGTGGCGCGGTGGGCCCATCGGCGCGCCGCTGCCGTCGTCGTAGCGAGCGCGGGTGGCGCCGAGCGAGATGTCGTCGCCGTGGCGCAGGATCTGCTCACCACGGACGCGCTCGCCGTTGATGTACGTGCCGTTCAAACTGCCGAGGTCGCGGAGCCAGAAGGCCGGGCCGCGCTGCTCGACGATGCAATGCTCCTTCGAGACGATCTTGTCGAGCAGCTGGATGGTGTTGGACGGATGCCGGCCAAGGCTGTTGGCGACTTGCAAGTCCACGACTTGCGAGCCTTCCGGGGTTGCGAGAATCAGCCGTGCCATAAAGCCCATCCAACCTTACCGAAAGCAGCTTCCAGGGAAAGCACTCGATTGACCGGCATCGAAAAGGCTACGGTGGCACCCAACGACCCATGCCCCAACGGAAAGGAATCACTGCCGCCGCAAAAGCGCAGGCAGACGCCCCCAAAAGCCCACGTGCGCGCCGCGAACCGCGCCCCGCGACCAAGAAGACGGGCCACGTCGTGGCGCCGGACGCGCTGCCGGGAGGCGGCGACAGCCCCCTCGAGAACGCCGCCTGGAGCGAAGGCGACACCGTCTCGCACCACGCCCGCGAGCTTGCCCTCGTGCCCAGCGATCTGATCCAGCTGCACACCGATCCCGCCCAGCTGCCGGCCATCCCCGACTCCAGCCGCGGACTGTTCGAGCTGGCCTCGCCCACCGCCCAGCGCGCCTTCGCGCTCGGTCTGCTCACGCGTGAATCGTCGTTCCACGTGTTCGTCGCCGCCGACCCGCAGGTGATGATCGAAGGCGATCTGGTGCGCTTCGCCGCGCGCTACCTGGAAGGGCAAACCGCGCCGCCCGACATCGTTTACGTGCACGACTTCGACCGCCCCGAGGCGCCGCGATCCTATTCGATCCCCGCCGGCGATGGCCATCGCCTCGCCGCCGCGATGGACAACCTCGTCGACGGATTGACGACGCAGATCCCGGCGATCCAGGAGCTCGACGCCATCAAGCAGGCGCACACCAAGCTTGCCGGCGAGTTCGAACGCAACAACCGCGAGCTGGTCAGCGGTCTCGAGACCCGCGCCAAGACCCTCGGCTTCGGCATCCGCACCATCCAGGGCGGCGTGCAAACCTTCCCGATCCTGCACGGCAAGCCGGTGTCGGCCGAGCAGTTCGCCGTGCTCGACGAGACCACCAAGCGCTCGCTCGCCGAGGCCGAGCAGAAGCTCACCGACGAAGTGTCCAAGGCCGCCGAGCTGGTGCAGCGCGCCGGCGCCAAGTTCCAGGCCGCGCGCATCGCCGCCCACGAAGAAGCGGCGCATGCGCTGGTCGCGTCGGGCCTTGCCGTGCTGCGCCAGGAGCTCGGCGCGCTCGCGCCACTGCTCAAGCCGTACCTCGATCAGGTCGAGCGAGCGCTGCTGGCAGACTGGGACGACTTTCTCGAAGAGCTCGACCCCCACCCCGGCGGCAAGGGCGAGGACGGTCACGACAGCGAAGGCCGCGAAGAAGATCCCGAGCACGCGCGGCGTCTGGTGCGTTTCCGCGTGAACGTGCTGGTCACGTCCGAACCGGGCACCACGCCGCCGATCCTTCACGAAACCAACCCCACGTATCCGAACTTGTTCGGCTACCTCGAGCGCCGCGCCCGGTTCGGTGCATTGCTCACCGACTTCACCCGAATCCGTGCAGGTTCCCTGCATCGCGCTTCGGGCGGCATCCTGCTGGTGCGCGCGTCGGATTTGATGACCGATCCGATCATCTGGGAGCGCCTCAAACGCGTGATGCGCGAGCAGAAGCTCGGCGCCGAAGATCCGCTCGGTCCGCTCGGCCTGTACGCCACCACCCTGCGGCCGCAGCCCGTGTCGATCCGTGTGCGGGTCATTCTGGTCGGCCCGCCCGAGCTGTACAACATGCTGCTCGATGCCGATCCCGACTTCGCCTCGCTGTTCCGGGTCAAGGTCGAGATCGTGCCGTCGGTGCCGCGCACTCCGGAGAGCCTGCGCGCGCTGGACGGATTCTTGATGAGCCGGGCCGCCGAGCGCGGCTGGGGCGAGTTCGAGCCGGGCGCGCGCGCCCGCTTGCTCGACTACGCATCGCGCCTCGCCGGCGAGCGCGACCGCCTGTCGCTGATGGTCGGTCCACTCGAAGAGACGGCGGCGTTCGCCAGCACCCTCGAAGCCCCCGATCCGACCAAGCTCGGCACCGAGCAGGCCACCGACGAAGAGCTGCCGCGGTCGCGCGCCGAGGGCAGCCGCATCACCGCACGAGACGTGGAGCTCGCCTGGCGCGAGCGCCGCGAGCGCACCGGAGCCGCCGAGCGCCACTTCCGCGAGCTGTTGGTCCGCGGAGAAATCGCCCTGGATACAGGCGGATCACGCGTCGGAGTGGTCAATGGCTTGAGCGTGCTCTCCACCGGCGACGTCGACTTCGGTCAGCCCACGCGCATCACCGCGGTGGTGTCGCTCGGTCGCGAAGGCGTCATGGACGTCGAGCGCGAGGCGCAGCTGTCGGGCGCGATTCACACCAAGGGAATGGCCATCTTGCGCGGCTACCTCGGGCGCATTTTCGGGCAAGAGCGTCCGCTCAGCCTGCGCGCGCAGATTGCCTTCGAGCAGAGCTACGGCGAGATCGACGGCGACAGCGCCAGCTCCACCGAGCTGTACGCGCTGTTCTCGGCGTTGGCCGACGTGGGCATCGACCAGAGCCTCGCCGTGACCGGCAGCATGAACCAGCTCGGCGCGGTGCAGGCAGTTGGTGGCGTGTCGGCCAAGATCGAGGGCTTCTTCGACCTGTGCGCCACGCGTGGCCTCACCGGCCGGCAAGGCGTGGTCATGCCGCGCACCAACCTCAATCAGCTGGTGTTGCGCGACGACGTCGCGCGCGCCATCGAGGCCGGCAAGTTTCACCTTTACGCCATCGACAACGTGGCGCAGGGCATCGAGATCCTCACCGGCTTGCCGGCCGGCGATCGGGATCAGAGCGGGCGCTTTCCGGCGCGGTCGGTGTTCGGTCGCGTCGAGCGGCGCATCATCGAGATCGCCGAGCGCCTGCGCGAAGCCGAAGCAGCGCTCGAACGCCGCGGCGTACCGGTCGCGCGCGATTCCATGGACGACGTCTCCACGGCGGATCTGGTCGAGGTCGAAGCAAGGCGCAGCCGGGGCTCGCTGTGAAACAGGCGCTGGCGCTGGCGCTGGCGCTGGGGGTCCTGGGCTCGGCCCTCGGGTGCACGCCGCGTTACGGCGTGCTGCGCGTCGAAGACGGCGGCTACGTCGTGGGCCAAGCCTACGAGGCCGAGACCTACTCGGACGTGCTGGCGGGGGTGCTGGCCGAAGGCGACGGCAAGTACGCCGAGGCGGCGGCCTCGTACCAGCGCGCGCGCGCTGGCGCTGGCGGTGATCCCGAGGTGGCGACACGGCTGTATCATGCATCTTGTTGGGCGGCGGGCCCCGGCGCGTTCGACGAGAAGCGTGCGCGCGAAGACGTCCTGGAAGACGCCCTGCAGCGCGGCTACGCGCCGGCGTACGCCGCCTTGGCCGACTGCGTGACCCGGCAGGGCACGCGGGGCGACGCCGAGCAGCGGCGGCGGGCGAACGCCGGCCTGGCGCGCACCTCGCGGGATCCGGCCGACGTCGCGCGTGGCGCCGCGCCGGACGCGCAGCTCGAG
>JAYUXI010000472.1:0-3293 GCA_043753085.1 Myxococcales bacterium
CGTGGGTTGTTCGGCAGCGTGCTCGGCGGCAGTGTGCTCGGCGCCGGCGCTTCTGCGCAGCACCTGACTTTTCCAATACGGCGGACCGCGCGCTGGCGCACGGGGCCAGGCTGCAACGTCGCGCCGGGATGCACCGTCAGGATGCGGGTGGCCAGGGTGCATTCGCGTCAGTTGCTCCTGTCATGGTCCACGGGCGACACTGGGCCGCGGAGTCGCACGTCCCATCCGGATACGTCACGCACATCAGCTCGCTCACGCCGCGATTCCGTACAGCTCGTTGAGTCGCCTCGCCAGCTCGAGTGCGCCTGCGCCGTCGTAGGAGAAGCCGATGTCGTTGCCGGACTCGAGACGGCTTCGCTCCCTTTTGCAGATCGCCTCGAGCTCTGGCTGTTCCGCGTTGGAGTGCAGACTGCATGCATCGAGGATGTCAGTGGGCGGCGCGAACGGCGCGAGGGAGTTGCGAACGTGCACGAAACGCAGCTGTCGGTGCAGCTCACGAGCTACCAGCAGGGCATCGGCGACGGCCATCGAGTTCACCCGGTCGACCGCTTCGGCGCTGCTGGCGCTCGCGCACAGCCCGTACTTCTGCGTGACCGCGTGCAACGCGTGCATCGAATCGGTGCATGCAGCCTGCAGATACCCGCTGCCGTCGGGGCGCGGAATCATCGCCGCGTGTTTGGGGTCCACCGCGAAGACCCGCCAGTACTCGCGGGCGAGCGGATTCTGGCAGTCGCGCACCCACGGCAGTCCGGCCGCGGTGTGGTACCCGGCGCGCGAGCCGTCGTTCGGCGCGACGCAGGAGCCGGATGGGTTCTCGAACGCGAACGGCGCCGCTTTCGAGGCGTCGGAGCTGGCTGGCTCGCTGGAGCAGGCCAGCAGCATGAGGGCAGCGACGACCACGGGCGCAGTGCGATACATCCCGGGCTCGGAGCAAGAGGTGGACCATCGCGCCAGCGCGCCGTGGCTGCACATTTCGGGGTGCCGCCGGCACGGATGGCACAGCGAACCAGGGCGGCGGAGTCGCGGCTGCTCCGACTCAGTTGACCGAGAAGGTTCCACATGGGAAACGTGACACCGTCGAACACGACGCGCCCGCGCTCCTGTTGACCCGGCTGTACGCTGCCGCCGAGCTGGAACACGCAGCTACGCACGCCGAAGACGATGTCGCGGAGGGCCTCGGCGAAGGCACTGGGCTTCTCACGCAGGCAGCTGCAGACGTAGAAGTATACTTCTGCACGTCGTGAACCAAGCATTATAGTGCTGCTCTCGTACGTGGCTCTCGCGCCGAGGCCCCGTGCAGTCAGTCGTCTACGGGTGAAGCACATCCTCGAGGATGCTCTTGCCCTTGGCAATGCGGTACGGCGGATGGGCGACCGGCGATCGCTCCTGCTCGCCGCCGTCGTGCAAGCCATCGCATGTGTACCCTTGGTCCTCGTCGTCACACGCTATCGGTTCGGCGTGAAGCCATTGCTGGCACAGATCCTCACCAAGATAAGCGGCGTGGGCTTCGACGATGGTGCCCGGGACGCTGTCGTTGCAACGGTCGACGGTCGCCTCGTATCCGTGATCGGACGGGCTGCGCTGCTGCAGAACAAGCGTGCCGCTGGCCGTCACAAAGACCTCGATGACGTCGAGTGGTTGGTGCGCCGCGACGGGTAGGTGAACCAAGCGTGACTTCACGCGAAGGGAGCGACACAGCGTTGACCTTGGGGGTAGGGCAAAGCGCCCAGGTCGGCGAAACAAACAAACCCCGCTCCATGCATGATGCACAGAACGGGGCTTTCACGCGGAGCCTCTCGCGAGGCTCACGCTGCGTGACTCAGCTGTCGCCGACGGCGAGCAGCGAGCTGCCGCCGCTGCCGTCGATGGGCTGCGCCACCTTTTCGATCGGGGCGCGCATGCCCGCGTCGCCCTCTGCCACGAGGCGGAGCTGGCTCCTGCGGAAGGTTGGAATCGAAGCGTTGAGCGGAATTGAGCATGGATGTCGTCGGTGGACGGTGCCGAGCATGCGCATCTAGCCCCCGACCTGCCAGTCCCCCGCGACCATTCGTGTCAGTACGGCCGAGCCAGATCCTGATCGCGAGCAGGCGCGTACGTGCACAGCGTCGCCTGCCAAGCCACTCCGATCTGCTGGGGGGGAGGCGTACCCTCGCCCGCTGCGCACTGATGGCGTGAGCACGCGATGCGCCTAACCTCGCGCTGCACCAAAAGTAAATACGTGCTGCAGTTGCTGAAGCCCTGCACGCACGAATGATCCTCGTACGAGTAGTTGCCACCCGCCGCAGCCATCTGGTCCACTAAGGCGGCAATGGGCCAGTCGGGGGAGGATATGAACTTGACATGCTTGCCCGGAACGATTGCGGGGTAGTTACACGCATCGGCCCAGCCTTTGATCTCGGCAGCGCGACTCTCGTCCCAAACCAGTGCTTCGAGTGCCGGCGCGGGGACGGGCTGCGCGGCTGCGCGCGCCGCGTTGTGCGCGGCGAGCCACGCCTGCTCTTCCTCGCCCAGAGGCGGGCCCGCCTCGGGAAGCGCGCCGCCCGCACTGGAGGCGGAGGACGCCGAGCCGCCGTCATCGCGCGGCGCGCCACCGGAAGACGTGCCAACGCTGCCGAACGACCCGGACGAAGACGCCGAGCCCGCATCCCGGTCCTCGGCAGGTGCGGCCACGAACTGCGGCGCGCACTGCGTGAGCCACGGCGAGCCGACTGCTGCGAAGGCGAGTAAGGCAATGCGCAATCGAGTGCGAGGAGTCGCCACCGGTCCACGTGTACCGCGCTGGTGTGCTCGCGGCAAGTGGAGTCACCGCGCGAACGTGAGCGCTTGGACCAGACCGCCCGCGTCGACGTGGCCGACATGGTGCGCGGCGACCGCCTTGGCCTCGGGCTCGGCGTTCCCCATGGCCACCGACACGCCGACGATCTGCAGTGCGGCCACGTCGTTGCGGCCGTCGCCCACGAACATCACGTCGGCGAGGCGGAGGCCGAGGATTCCCACGAGCACGCGCACCGCGCTGGCCTTGTCCACGCCCGCGCCGGTGAGTGACACGAACGTGGTGTCCGGCATGGCGGGTGAGCCTGCGGGCGAGAACTCCAGTGCCGCATCGTGGTTACGCACCGCGTCCAGCTGATGGTGCGGGATCAGCCACTGTGCCCGCACGATGGGATCCGTCAGCGTGTCGAGAGGGCGCGGTGCGAACGGAACGCCGAGCAACGCGGCATGCGAGCTGGCGCGCACGCTGTGGCTCTCGATGGCGTACTCGAGGTCGGCGTAGAGCTCGAGATCGAGGCTCT
>JAYUXI010000473.1:0-8040 GCA_043753085.1 Myxococcales bacterium
CGCAGGAGCCGCGCCGGTAGCACGGTGAGCGGCGGTCCTTCCGGCTCGGGCGAAGGTGCAAAACGCACCGTGTCGACGCCCGCGCCGCGAATGAGCACCATGCGGTCGCGGCGCATCACGCCCCACTCGACCCACTTTTCCATGTCGTCCGCGTTCTGCAATATGGTGCGCGTGTTCGCCGCCGACAGCAGCCCGCGGTACGCACCCTTGACCATCGGCCGGAGCACGCGCGACAGCGGATCGCGGTTCAAGAACACGTAACCCATGCCCGGCATCGCGTTGACGATCACCGGCACGCGCGTCGCCTTGGCCGCCATGGTCCCGTAGATCATCGGCTTGATCGCCACGTGGTGCACCACGTCTGGTCGTTCGCGCCGATACAGCTCCACGAGCCGCCGCACCGTGTCCAGGTCTTCCATCGGGTTGCGGCCTTGGCGCACCATCGGCAACGCCACGTGGCGAATGCCCGCGGCCCGGATCTGCTCCACGTACGGGCCGTCGGGCGTGACCACCGTAACGTCGTAGCCGGCGGCCTTCGCGCCGACCGCCAGGGGCAAACGGTGGCACACGAAGTACCAGTCCCACGCGACCAAAAAGAGCAGCCGCGGCCTGCGGCCCTGGCGCAGCGCTGCGTCCGGGATCACGACTTTCGCACCGCGCACAGCGTCCAGTGCGGACGTTCCTCGGACACGCGTACGTCTTCGAACCCGGCACGCTCCAGCATGGCCACCGACTCGGCCCGGGTGAAGCGCTTCTCGAGCTGCGTGCCGAAGCGATCCAGCGCATCGGTGCGCATCACGTAGAACGAGTGGTCGACGTAGTAGCGGAGCGGCCACGACTCGTGCAGCAGACCCACGCGGTCGAGCAGCTTGCCGGTGCGCGCCAGGGGCCAGTACACGAGGCCGGCCAGCGCCTGGCTCACCGCGTACCGCGCGCCGTGTGGCATTCTAGAGATGCCGCGGCGGGCGAGGTCGCTCGCCTTCCACAGACCGCGGAACCACGCCGGACGATTGTCGAATGCATAGTACATGTACGTGAGGAACGGCGCGCCGGGCTTCAAGGTCCGCGCGATCTCGCGCAGGGCGCCTTCCGTATCCGGCACGTGATGCAGCACGCCGAGCGAGTAGGCAAAATCGAGCGAAGCGTCGGTGAACGGGCTCTCGGACACGCTCGCGTGGACGGCATCGACGTTGGCGGCGCCTGCCAGCTTGTGCTCTGCCACCGCCAGCGCCTCGGCACTCGCGTCGAGCATGGTAAGATGCCCGACCCGCGGGGCGACGCGCGCAGCCCAGCGCCCACTGCCGCAGCCGAAGTCGCAACCGACCGCTCCTGACGGCAGCCGATCCCACGGGAAAATCCGAAAGTAGAGCTCGAAGGCTTCGTCGAGGTCGGCTTCGGTCATGCCGTCCTGGGTGAACCGGCTCCACTCGTCCCCGAATCCAGCCACGGTGGCTTCGTGCACGTTCTTCATGGCGGTGCGGCACGCTACCACGGGGTCAGGAGAGCGCGAGTCGACCGTCGGCAGCGCGCGTGCGCTCGCCGCGGATGTACGCTTCGAACTCACCCCGATACGCCTTCAGGAAGCCGAGTGCCGGCATCGACATGCCTTCGCCGAATGCGCAGATGGTGTTGCCCATCGTGCCGTTGGCGACGTCGAGCAGCGTGTCCAGATCCACCATCGAGCCCTTGCCGTCGTAGATCTTTTCGACCAGGCGAAGCAGCCAGCCCGAGCCTTCGCGGCAGGGCGTGCACTGGCCGCAGGACTCGTGCTTGTAGAATTGCATCAGGTTGTGCATGGCCGCCACCATGCACGTGCCTTCGGCCATGACCGTGACGCAGCAGGTGCCGAGCATGGTGCCCATGGTGCGACATGTGTCGACGCCGAGCGGAACATCCATCACCGACTTGCCATGGTATGGGTGCAACGGGGACTTCTCGTCCGGCGCGTCGACGATTTGGTCGGCGCGAAGCAGCGGTGTCGACGACCCACCCGGGATCACGGCCATGAGATTCTTGCCGCCCAACACGCCGCCGGCAAGCCCGATGAGCTCGTTGATGGTGGGCCCGCACGCGAGCTCCCAAACCCCAGGCTTGTTCACGTGGCCATTGACGCCGTAGAGACGCACGCCGCCGTCACTCAGGTGGTGCAGCGCCGACAGCTTCGAGAAGTTCTCGCAGCCCATCTCGAACGCAGCCGGCACGATGGCGATCGTCTCGAGGTTGTTCACCGTGGTGGGACAACCGAAGGCGCCGTACTGGGCGGGGAAGGGCGGCTTGAGGCGGGGCTCACCGCGCCGGCCTTCGAGGGAGTTGAGCAACGAGGTTTCTTCCCCGCAGATGTAAGCGCCGGCGCCGGTGTGCACGTACACCTCGATGGGGTAGGCCTTGCCGAATGGCGTCTTGCCGAGGTGGCCCTTGGCGCGCGCTTCTTCGATGGCGCCCCAGATGCGCTCTTTCGAAAGATGGAGCTCGTCGCGGACGTAGATGTACGCGACGTGCGCGCCGATGGCGTAGCAACCGATGATGCAGCCCTCGACGATGGAGTGGGGGTTCCACTCCATGATGGTGCGATCCTTGTGGGTGCCGGGCTCGCCTTCGTCCGCGTTGATGACCAAGTAGGCGGGCTTGGTGGGGTTGGGTTTCATGAACGACCACTTCACGCCCATGGGAAAGCCCGCGCCGCCCCGACCGCGAATGTTGGCTTTCTTGGCCTCGTCGACGACCTGCTCGCGGGTCATCGTGGTGAGGACCCGGCGCGCGGTCTGGTAACCCTTGCACTCGCGCTCGTAGAACGCGAGCTTGTGGCCGTCTGGTTTGCCGTAGGTTTTGCTGAGGATCTCGACGGGTTTGAGCATGTCAGTTCCGGAGCTCTGCGAGGATCGCGTCGACGCGCTCTTCGGTGAGGTTCTCGTGGTAGGTTTTGTCTACCTGCATCATGGGGGCGGTTCCGCAGCTCGCCAAGCACTCGGCGGTGCGCAAGGTGACCTTGCCGTCGGCCGTGGTTTCGCCAGCGTGGATGCCAAGACGTTTTTCGCACTGGGCCAGGACGTCGCCCGCGCCCCGGAGCGCGCAGGGCAAAGTGCGGCAGATCCACACTTGGTGCTTGCCGACCGGCTTCTGGTTGAACAGCGTGTAGAAGGTGATGACCCCCTTCACGTGGGCGCTGGGGAGCAACAGTCGCTCCGCAACCCAGATCGCGGTTTCGTCCGAGAGCCAGCCTTCTTGGTCCTGGCAAAGGTGCAAGAGCGGGATGCACGCCGCCATCTTGTTGGGATAGCGAGTGAGGATGGTTTCGAGCTCACGCTCGCGTTCCGGCGACAGTTGAAATGCCATGCGCGTGCCACCGTCTAGTGAGTCGACGTCCGCGAAGTCAAGGGCGCGGTCGAAGCTTTCCCCAACTGTCGGCGCCGCCGCAAGCAACGCTGCGGGCGCGTCAAACATTTCCTTGTGGGGGCTTCCGAAGCGTCTGTATGCTCCCGTCCGCGTGCACCGGCAGCTGGGCCTACGAACTTCGTAAGTCTGGTACTTCTCCGATGTTCGTGTCGTCGTCCAAGCTGCGGAGGCAAGCCCTTGTTCTGTCCGAACTGTGGAACTCAAAACAACGATGGGGCGCAGACGTGCGTCAAGTGCGGATTCAATCTGCGCGGCGGTGCCGGCCCGGCCCAGAAGTTCAAAGGCACGATGATGCTCGCGGGGCAGACCCCGCCTGGCATCGGTGGTCCGCCCCAAGGCGGCGCCCCAGGAGCGGGGGGTCCGCCCGCGTTCGGTGGTCCGCCGCAGGGTGGTCCGCCCGCGTTCGGTGGTCCGCCTCACGGCGATCCGAACCCCAAGCTCAAAGGCACCATGGTCGGCGTCGCGCCGCCGATGATGGGTTCCGCGGCCATGCCACCGGCTGGTGGCGGTGGCGGCACTCCCTTCGGCGCACCCGGTGGGGGCGCTCCCTACGGGCAGCCGCCCGGTCCGGGTGGCTACGGCGGTCCCCCGCAAGGCCAAGGCGGCTACGGCGGCCCACCCGCAGGCGGACCCGATCCGTTCGGCGCCACGGCGGGTCCAGGTGCGTTCCCCGGTGGTTACGGCGCCCCGCAGCAGCCGGGCCAAGGCGGCTACGGCGCGCCCCAGGGTCAGGGCGGCTACGGCGCCCCGCAGGATCAGGGCGGCTACGGCGCGTCCCAGGGTCAGGGCGGCTACGGCGCGCCCCAGGGTCAGGGCGGCTACGGCGCTCCCCAGGGTCAAGGCGGCTATGGCGCGCCGCAGGATCAGGGCGGCTACGGCGCTCCACAGGGTCAGGGCGGCTACGGCGCTCCCCAGGACCAGGGCGGCTACGGCGGTGCGCCGCAAGGCGGGCAGCCTGGCTTTCCGCCACCGGGCGGCCAGGGCGGCTACGGAGGATCGCCTGCCCAGCAAGGCTACGGGGGCCCGCCGCAAGGTGGCCCGCCTGGGTACGCGCCGCCACCGCAGCAGCAAGGCTATGGCCAACAAGACTTCGGTCAGCAGGCCGGCCTCGCGGTTGCGGACATGCAGAATGCATTCAGCAACGTTGGTTCGATCGGCGCGGTCGGTCGTCCGACCGTGCGCAACGCCTTGCGCACGCAGATCTTGCCGTACGCGCTCATGATCGGCGGCTCGATTCTCGCCACCATCGTCACCCTCGTGCTGGCGGCGATCGATCCGTCGCTGGCGATGATCGGCTCGCTGCTCAACCTGCTCAGCCTGGCAGGCTTGGTCATGTTCTACCTGTCACTCATCAAAATGCACGGCGAGCTGCGCGGCGTGAACCCGCAGCTTCCATTCCCGTTTTGGTGGTACTTCGTGCCGATCTTGCAGATCTACGCGCTGTGGATTCTCACCCCGCAAGAGGTAGAGAAGGCCAAGCAGATGCTCGGGGTTCGCGAGCCCACTCGCAACATCGTGCTCTACATCTTTTTCCCGCACTTCGCGTTCGCGTCGGACCTCAACGACATGGCCCGTCAGCAGGGCGCGCAGGGATAGCCAACCGCCTCGCACGAAAAAAGGGAGCCTCATCAAACGAGGGGCTCCCTTTTTCCATTCGGGTCTCTCCGCTTCAGACGTTGAAACGAAAGTGCACGACGTCGCCGTCGCGCATCACGTACTCCTTGCCTTCGATGCCGAGCTTGCCGGCGTCGCGGCACTTCGACTCGCCGCCGAGCTTCACGAAGTCTTCCCACCAGATGACCTCGGCCTTGATGAAGCCGCGCTCGAAGTCGGTGTGGATCACGCCGGCACACTGCGGAGCGCGGGCTCCCTTCGGGAAGGTCCAGGCGCGAACCTCGGTCTTGCCGGCGGTGAAGAACGTGAACAGGTCGAGTAACTTGTATCCTGCACGGATGACCGCGTGCAGGCCGGGCTCGGCCAGGCCGGCCGACTCCAAGAACTCGGGACGGTCCGCCGGCTCGAGCTGAGCTATCTGTTCCTCGAGCGCCGCGCACACCGCCACCACCGGCGCGTCCTCGGCGTCGGCCATGGCTTTGAGCGCCAGGTAGTGCGCGTTCTTGTCCAGGGCCGACAGCGACGCTTCGTCGACGTTGGCGATGTAGAAAGTGGGCTTGGCGGTGAGGAGCTGCATGTCGCGCAGTACGTTGGCGGCGTCGGCGTGCTCGGGCAGCGCGAACGTGCGGGCTGGCTTGCCCGCGTCGAGGTGGGCCACCAGCCCCTCGGCGATCTCGACCGCCAGCTTTTCCTTCGCGTCGCCACTCTTGGCCGCTTTGCGGCCGCGATCGGCGCGCCGTTGCACCGTGTCCAGATCCTTCAGGCATAGCTCGACGGTGACGGTCTGGATGTCGCTGACGGGGTCGACCTTGTTCTCGACGTGGACGACGTTGATGTCCTCGAAGCAGCGCGCCACTTGCACGATCGCGTCGACCTCGCGGATGTGCGAGAGAAACTGATTGCCGAGGCCTTCGCCCTTCGAGGCGCCGCGCACGAGTCCGGCGATGTCCACGAAGTTGATGGTGGTGGGCACGATCTTGTCGGCGTGTACGATCTCGTCGAGAGCGTCGATGCGCTTGTCTGGCACGATCACGACGCCGACGTTCGGCTCGATGGTGCAGAAGGGATAGTTGGCTGCTTCGGCCTTGGCCGAGGAGAGCGCGTTGAAGAGCGTGGACTTGCCCACGTTGGGAAGGCCTACGATGCCGACGGAGAGAGCCATGGAGCCATGCTGGCTACCAAAGCCGAGCGCACTCTGCAATTGACGTGAGCCCCGGGCGTCCAGTAGCCCCTCGACGACATGGCCCTTCTCGAGCTCGTCACCCACAAGCGCGTGTTGGTCACGTGCGGTGCCGGTGGCGTGGGCAAGACCACGACCGCCGCCGCGCTGGGGCTCGCGGGCGCACGTCTAGGCAAGCGGGTGCTGTGCCTGACCATCGATCCAGCCAAGCGGCTCGCCCAGAGCCTCGGTCTCGACCAGCTCTCGGGCGAGGCCACGCGCATCGATCCCGCCCACTTCCATCGCGCTGGCCTGTCGGTGCCGGGCACACTCACCGCGATGATGCTCGACACCAAGCGCACCTTCGACGAACTGGTGCGCCGGCGCTCGTCGTCTCCCGCGCAGGCGGAGCGGTTGCTCAAAAACAAGCTGTATCGATACGTGTCGGGCTCGCTGGCGGGCACGCAGGAATACATGGCGATGGAAAAACTCGCCGAGGTGCAAGACGATCCCGCCTACGACCTGATCGTCCTGGACACTCCACCCACCACCAACGCGCTCGATTTCTTGAGCGCACCCGAACGCATGACCGAAGCGCTCGACTCCGCGGCCATCCGCTGGTTCGTCGAGGCCTTCCAGGGCGGCAAGAGCTTCTCACTGAACCTGCTGGCAAAGGGCGCGCAGGCGATCCTGAAGGGGCTCGGCAAGATCACCGGCGGCGAGTTCCTGCAGGACATGGCCGAGTTCATTGCCGAGCTGAACGATCTGTTCGGCGGCTTCCGCGAGCGCGCCGAGATCGTGCAAGGCGCCCTTCGCGGTCCGGCGGTCTCGTTCGTGATCGTCGCTGCGCCCACGCCGCCCAGCCTCGAGGAAGCCTTGTTCTTCTCCGAACGCCTCGCCGACGCCACCATGCCGCTCGGCGCGCTGGTGGTCAACCGCGTGCGCCGTCGTCCCGGCTTCGCCGAGCTGCCGCCGTCGGCCCGGACCGTCGAACAGTTCATACGCGCATGCAGCATCGACCTTGGCCCGAGCGGCGCCGAGCGCCTGCTACGCGCTCACGCCGACGCGTCGGCGCTGGCCGGCTACGACGAGCGCGCCGTGCTCCAGCATCTTGGCCTCTGGCTGCGTTCGCCGGGCCATGCCCCCCTGATCGGCGTGGCCGAGCTCGCCACCGACGTCCACGACGTGCGCCTGCTGGGCCAGGTTGGCGAGATCCTGATGCGCGGTGGCAACGTCTCATTTTGATCGCTCGCGGCGCAGGATGAACTCGTGGTCGAGCCATGCGCCGACGGGGTAGTCGTATTCGCCGACCTTGCGGAAGCCGAGCTTCCCGTAGATGGCCTGCGCCTTGAGGTTGCCGCTCCACACGCCGATCCACTGCGGGCCCTCGAACGTGGCCGACAGCCACGCAAAGGCCTCGCGCATCAGATCTCGCCCGTAGCCCCGTGCGTGCCACTCGCGACCAACATACAGGCGTCGCAGCTCGCCGTGGGTCGCGCGCGCCTCGGGGTGGGGCAGCTGGCACGCGCCGGCGAGCACGTAGCCGGCGAGCACATTCGCGTCGGCCACGACAACGCGCAGACAGAGCGACGGATCGTCGACCAGGCTCTGCGTGGCGGCAACGCCGTAGGCTTTCTCCAGATGCGCGTCGAGGTCGTCCTGCGGGTACGGAACACCGAGCTCGTCGACGAAGGTCTGGACGAAGGTGCGCTGGGCGAGGGCGCTCAGCGCTGGAACGTCGGCCGAGGTGGCAGGTCGCACGAGCATGGCTCAGCGCGCTGGGTTCTCGTTGCCGCGGCGACGGCGCTCCCGGTAGACGACGCGGACGGGCACGCCTTCGAAGCCGAAGCGCTTGCGCAGCTGCGCCGAGACAT
>JAYUXI010000474.1:0-3284 GCA_043753085.1 Myxococcales bacterium
GACCTGGATGCCCGGCTTTCTCATGGAGATACCGCACATACCGTGCAACCGATGCCAGGCGCGCTCGCGACGAGCTCCGACGTGTTGGCGTCCGCGACAATCCGGAATCCAATGCGCGCTCCGTCGCAGTTCGCGTCGCTGCGAAGTAGCTCGGGCGTCACGTTCTCGCGCGCCACGTCGAGCGTGCCTCCGACGCTCGCCGACAGCACGATCGTGTTGCCGACTTCCTGCCAGCTCCACGTCGGCTCGGCATCGAGCGCGACCTGGTCGGGCTTGGCAGCCGAGTACAGGTGGTCGCCCGTTGGCGCGCAGTAGTCGAACGTCCGAAAGGGGTGGGACGCCGCGAGGCTGTTCTCCCTTGCCTGCTCCGGATCGAAGCGTTCGCAACCCAGCAGCTGTGCAGCCAACGCACCAGGTGCCTCGGGCAGATACGTCCCGCCGGTAGCAGTCACCAGCACGGTGTCGTGATCGCGCGCGACACGAAACCAAAGTATGTCGGCGCTTACCGCGCGCGCGCCGATCAGACGTCGGCGCCACGCGACGAGCATGCCATCGGAGCTCAGTCCTTCGCAGGTGAGCGACGACTGCTCCCACTCCTCGGGATCGACCTGGAAGAGGTCGTGATGCGCAGCCACGAAGGCTTCGAGGGCGGCGTCCAGCGGATGGTCGTTTCGGCAGTCCGCGATCGCGGTATCGAGGGCGTGCACGCTGGCAAGCGTGCCCCGTACGGCGGAAAAGGTCATCGTTGCGAGGGGCGCGAACGATGCCAGCTCGGCACGGGCGCGTGGCTCCGCACTGGCGCCGTCCGGGCGATATGGCACCGGATACTTGGCGCAGCCGCCCGGCGCGGCGAGCGACGACTGGGACGTGGGTGCCGCGTCGTCGGCGACGAGCTCGGCCGCGCTTTCACCGAGACCGTCTTGGGAGCGGCACGCCATCAAGGTGACGAGAACGGAGCCGAAGATCGAGAGGCGAGGCCGGTGCAGGAACATTTTGGGTTGCATGGAGCTTGACGTTGCGTCCCGACCCCTCGTCTCACCCAGCTCGCTCTTCCGACTCCCGGGACGCAGCGAGCGGCTTGGCGACACACATCGAGGGCAAACCCGCGTGGCCCATGACCGCGGCGCGTTCCCGCTGCTACGCTGCGACCATGATCGTCCTCGCGACCGCCTTCGTGGCGGCTCGAACGCAGCCCGGACCGGACCTCGTCGGCTCGATTCTCGAGCAACGTTTGAACGCACTCCTCCAGCAAGCGCGAACCGTGTACCCGAACGTCGCCATTGCGCCGGAACACTTCGCCGAGGAGCTTGGCCGGCGCACGCTGGCGGACGAAAACCTCGACCAACTCTCGAAGCGCATCGTCGTCGCGGACCTTTACCTGGCCGCGGGCTGCTTGCACGGAGACTCGAAGTCGCAAAGCCACGTCCACGGGATGCTGCGCAACCTGGCCGCAGTGCACCTGTGCAAGCTGGACCGATCACCCGGTTTCGCCGACGACGTGGTGCAGGAGCTCACCGAGCACATGATCCTCGCACCTTCGGGCGCAAACCAGCGGCTCGCACGGTACAGCGCGCAGGGCTCGCTCGGTGCGTTCCTGCGGGTGTCTCTCGTGCGCACCGGACAGGATCTGCTTCGACGCCGCAAACCGGAAGGCAACGCCGACGCGGTAGCCGCCCCGGGTCCGACCCCGGAAATCGAGCACGTGAAGCATCGCTACGCCCGCGAGTTCGAGACCGCGCTGCAGAGCGCACTGCATGCGCTGCAGCCCACGGAGCGCGCCATGCTGCGAGAGCACTATCTGCAATCGGTAACGCTCGAAGACCTGGCAACCAGGTACGGCAGCAGTCGCGCAACCATCGCGCGGCGACTCGCCGCCACAAAGCGACAGATCGTCGAAGCGACGTTGCAGGCGCTCCGACTCGACCCGAGCTCGTCTGCCGCGCCCGGAGCCGAGCTACTGGCCTTGGTAGAGAGCCGTCTGGTGCTGTCCTTGTCGCGTCATCTCGGGTGAATCGAGGAAGCAACGAGCTCGGGACCGAGTCGTGCGCCTGCTCCGACCGCTACGCCCAGCAACGCCAGCGCGAACAGAACGCCCACGCGCGCGCTGGCACGTGGCGTGCGCGGCGCCGCCACGGTGGCCACCGCGGGAAACGCAAGACCGTCGAGCGCGAGACGCAAGGAGCGGCAATCGGAAAAGCGCAGAGCCGGATCCTTCGCCATGCACCGCTCCACGATGTCGATCAGCTCACCCGGGACGCCGGACGTGATTGCAGCGAGCGGACGCGGCTGGCCGTTGAGCACTTCCGCCATGATGACGGCGACATTGTTGCCGTCGAAGGGCAATGCGGCGGAGAGCAGCGAGTACGCCGTGGCGCCCAACGCGTACACGTCGGAGCGTGCCTCGACCAGGGTGGGATCCCGCACCTGCTCTGGCGCCATGTAGTTGGGCGTTCCCAAAAAATCGCCCGCGCGCGTCATGTAGGCCGACGCCGCGGCGGTCGCCAGCGAGGGCCGCGTGCCCAGGCCAAAGTCGAGGACCTTGAGCAGCAAGCGTCGGTCGGGGCCGCGGGCGAGGAACAAGTTTTGCGGCTTCAGATCGCGATGAAAAACGCCGTGCGCGTGGGCCTCCTCGAGGGCGTGGCACGCGTCTCGTAGGATCTGCGCCACCACGTCCGGTGGGAACGGACCCTCGGAGCGCACCAGCGACGCCAGGTCGAATCCTTCGAGCAGCTCCATGACGAGGTACGGCTCACCGCTCGCGAGCTGGCCGGCGTCGATCATGCGCACGGCGTTCGGGCTCTTCAGGGCGCAGAGAATCCGCGCCTCGCGGCGCAACCGCGTGGCGGCTCCTTCGTCGAGCGCGTTCCCCGCGTGAAGCGTTTTGAGAGCTACTGGCAACCCGTCGGCGAGGCGTACCGCGCGGTGGACCGTGCCCATTCCGCCCGCACCGAGTACGCCGAGCAACTGGTATCGACCATCCACAATCGCCGCGGGCTGCATGTCTTGTGGACGCCGCGTCGAGAAAGACTCGTCGAGCAACGACCGGCAACGACTGCACTGCTGCGCGTGCCGCTGCACGTGCTGACTCTCCTCTACCGTGGCGCGACCTTCGCCTACGCGGGCGATCACGTCGTCGCCGAAGCATCCTGCAAACGCGCTCTGCACGAGGGTAGCATAGCGCCGTCACGGGGTCCGGCAAACGTCGTTGATGGACGGATGTCCCGCGGGGCAGGAAACGCACTTGCCGCCCACGGCCCCGTGCCGTTCGTCGCAGCGACATCGAT
>JAYUXI010000475.1:0-3279 GCA_043753085.1 Myxococcales bacterium
GTGGAACTCGGCGGCCGCAGCGAGAAGCTGATGGCCCACACCGACACTCACTACCTGGCGCTCGCAGTGGACGCGGAAAAGGGCATCGCGTACGTCGGCGCCGGGGTGGAAGGCCGCGTCTACTCGGTCGACGACGCGCACGCCGTCTCTCAGGTGGCCGACACCGACGAACGCCAGATCGTCGCGCTGTCGCTGCCAATCACGGGAACGAACAAGGGCACTCCGTTCGTCACCGCCAGCGATCCCGTGGTCTTCCACCGCATCAAAGCGCCCGCCGGCGACGAGGCCTCGTGGACCAGCAAGGTTCTCGACGCGCAGTTGCCGGCGCGCTTCGGCACCCTCACCTACCGCGGCAACGGCAAGATGGAGCTGGCCACGCGCAGCGGCAACACCAAGGCGCCCGACACCACCTGGAGCGAGTGGAGCGCGGCGATCCGCGGCCCCGCCAAGATCACCAGCCCCGCCGCTCGCTACCTGCAGGTGCGTGCTCGCTTCGTCGGAGATCCCGCGGCCACCCTCTCCGAGATAACCATTCCGTTCGTCACCGAGAATGCGCGCGCCATCCTCACCGAGGTCAGCGTCGACACGAAGACGTTCTTCACCAAGGAGCCGAGCACGAGCGTGCCCTCCACCGGCAGCGAGGCGCCGAAGGCCAACGCGAAGATCAAGATCTCGTGGAAGATCGACAACCCCGACTCGGACGCCCTGCGCTACCGGATCGCGTTCCGGAAAGAAGGCCAGCTCACCTGGCGCGACATCCTGCGTGTCGACGAAAGCGTCACCAAGACCGACTACGAGTGGGACACCAGCGTGCTGTCCGAAGGGCGATACCGCATCAAGGTCGAAGCATCCGACGAGCTCGCGAATTCGCCCGAGAGCACGGAACGTCACAGCCTCACGTCGGAGAGCTTCGTCGTCGACAACACCCCGCCGACGATCGACAAGGCCTTCCTCGAGGGGGGCAAGCTCAAGGTGGTCGCCAAGGACGGCATCAGCCCGATCGCCCGCATCGAGGTCGCGGTGGATGGCCGGCCGGACTTCCGTGCGCTCACACCTTCGGATGGGCTGTTCGACAGCGTGACCGAGTCCGCTGAAGGCACCATCTCGCTACTCGCCGGTAGCGGTCGCCACCTTTATTTCGTTCGCGTCGTCGACGGCGCGGGCAATGCCACCACCCGAGAAGTGGAAGGCCCGTGACAGGCGTGTCATGCTCGGGGCAGAGGCGGGGCGAACGTCGCGGCCTCGAATAGGCATTTTCCCGTTTCATATTGAGGCCACGACCGAGGGCAGCGGGTTCGGCATACCTCGTGAATAGAGGAAGGGGCGGTCCGCCGCGCTTCCTTGGCTTCTCGTCTTTTGCCGGTTCTTGCCGGCTTGCCCGCAGCCTTCATCCCATGCGCTTTTCTCGTCCTGCAGCTGTCACGTTCCGGTCCGGCTTCGCCGCGGCCGCGCTGGTGCTCGCTGCGTGCGGCGCCGTCACCGCCGACGAATCCTCGTATTCCGGGACGGAGAGCGGGCGCCGAGGTACGGGCGGCGACGACACTCTGCAGAACGTCGACAGCGGCAGCCGCGCCGCCGCGCCCGCAACCGATGCGGGATACACGCACACCGGCAGTCCCTTGTGCGGCGAACCAAGCGTGTGCTTCCCCGACGATCCGCGCGCCGTGCCCGCGTGCGGCAACGTCACCGCCACCGTGGCCGACGGGGGCGTCGCGTCCAGCAGCAGCGGCGCCAACGACCAGAACCCCGAAGACGCGGACGTGGCCGACGACGCCGGCTTGGCCGCTCTGCCCCTCGCCTGCCGCGTCACCGCCGCCGGCGCCAACAGCTGCGCGCACCAGGCCGGCAACGGCGGCGAAGGTGCAGAATGCAACCTGGGCATCGAGTGCGGCGCCGGCCTCGACTGCGTGCGCGAGCACGGCCGAAGAGGTGGCACGTGCCGCGCGTATTGCTGCGAGGGACTGTGCTCGGGCGTGACCAGCAGCGGCGACGAGGGCCGCTTCTGCGACCCCGCGCTTCGCACGGACGACGAACGGCGCATCCCCTCCTGCCTGCCAGTCCGCCGCTGCCAGCTCTTCGGCAGCGAAGAGTGCGACGCCGGTCAGACCTGCGCCGTGGTGCGTGAGCTCGACGGCACCACGGGCTGCGTCGAGGTGGGCAAGGCGCAGGTCGGCGAGGCGTGCGACGCGCAGCACTGCGCCTCGGGTCTCAACTGCCTTGGCTCGGTGGGCACCCGCACGTGCTTCCAGCTCTGCTCGGCCTCGGGCGCCGCGTGTCCCACCGGTCAGGCATGCACGTGGGCGCCGCCCACGTTCCGCGAAGCCGGGCTCGGCGTCTGCACCGAGTCCGCCGCCCAGCGCCGCAACTGACCACGGACGGCCGATCCCATCCGCCGGACAGCGCGAACCTCGCGAACCTGCGGCAACTGCGCCTGGCCTCGCCCTTGCGTAGCGACGTCCCATGGGACGCCTACCGCTCGCCGCCTTTTCGCATGCGCTCGACGATCACGAGCTGTTGCACCACCTCGTCGGCAGATCGCTCGCCGATCCCGAGCTCGTGCTGGCCGTGCTCGCACACGACTCGGGGCACTTGCTCGACGAGCACGTGGGCGCGCCGATGGCCGTGCGGCTGCGCGCCGCCATCGAGCTCGGCAGGCGCCTGGCTGCGCGTTCACGCCGCGAGCACGAGCCCGAGCTGCCGCACCCCGAGGCCGTGTTCGCGTGGGCCGAAGAGCGCCTGATCACGCTCGACCACGAGGAGTTGTGGACCCTCGCCGTGGACGCGAAAAACCAGCTTCGTTCGGCGCGACTCGTGGCCAAGGGCGGCGTGTTCGGCGTGGTGGTGTCGCCGCGCGACATCTTGCGTGAGGTGCTCCGCGAAGGCGCGCCCGGCTTCCTGCTGGTGCACAACCACCCGAGCGGCGATCCCACGCCGAGTCCCGACGATCTGCACTTCACGCGCGCGGTGGCGGCAGTGGCGCGCACGGTCGGCGTGCCACTGCTGGATCACGTGATCGTCGGCCGCGCCGGCTACGTATCGCTCGCCGCCGAGGTCGAGGAATCGGAATGGACCGAGCCCGAGTGACAGCGCGGGCGAAATCCGCAGCGGATGCGCAGGCAGTACTGCTCCGGCTTGCGCGTCGTGTCGGGCTCGTGGATCTGCCGCAGCAGGCGTGGCAACGCTTCGTCGATCTCGGCCGTGGCGGCGGCGGTTTCGTCGGCCGTGAAGAAGTGCGGAAGCTCGTCTTCGAGCGCCCAGAGACCCGCGCGCACGTCCGCG
>JAYUXI010000476.1:0-3277 GCA_043753085.1 Myxococcales bacterium
GCGTACGGCGAAGGATCCCACGGAGCGACCGAAGCGCGACGATCCGAGTTTCACATGTCGTAGTCGACCGGCGTGAGAAAGCAGATTGCTTACACGCCAGTTGGCCGGCGCGCGTGGGCACGTGCGCGAGGCCCGTTCGGGTGCGGCACTATAGTTCGTGGTTCAGGTGAAGAAGCAGTATACTTCTGAGTCGTGCGGGGCCCCGCGTGAGGGGCCTCGACGCCTTGGCGCTCTCACGCCCCGGGCATACGCGCAATCCAGCAGAGCAAGTTGTACGTGATAGCGGCCCAGAGGGCGACGCAGGTCACCTTGCCCTCACGGGCCCGCGAGCGTGGCTTGCGCCGCGGCCAGCGCCATCGCGCAGGTGCCTTTCGACGACCAAGCTTTCGTGTCGGTCGGACCGAACACCAGCACCACGTCGCCGGTCTTCGCGTTGGCGACGATCGCTTTCGGGCCGAGGTCGCTGCGTTCCTTGCAGGATGCAATCAATCCACCCGGCAGCTTCGTGTCCGTTGCGCTCCACGCCTTGGCCACTGCCTGCGTGAGCTTGGTTGCTTGCGATCTCGCGTCGGCGTCGAAGCGCAGGTGCTCGATCATTGCGATGGCGCCCGTGCCGCCGTCTCGCAACATGGCGCTGCGGTCACCACCCCAGCCCTGCGCGAGCTCCCCGGCGCGGCGATGGCCGAGCCACGACTCGAGCACGAGCAGGTAGCCGAGCTCGCCGCTGGTGTCGTCGTCGTCGCGGACCCACGCTGACCCGAAGGCCGAGAGTGGCGGCGCGGGAATCACGAGAGCCGGTTCGCGGAGGGCGTACTTTTCGGGATGCAGGATCTGCTCGCTGGTCTTCGGCGGATCCTTCCACGCGGCGTTCACCGCCTCCCAGCCACCCTTGCGGCGCTGCGCGTTCACGAAGCGGAGGCCGGTGACGTACGGCGCCACCAGGCTGCGTTGCAGGATCACCGGCGCGAAGTCTGGCATGGCCGATTGCATGGCGAGCGTTATCGCGGTCTCCGCCTTTTCGCTGGGCACCGCCGGGGTCGCGCCGCCGCCGAGCATGAAGTCGGTCATCGCGCTGGTGGCGTCGCCTTCGGCCAAGGCGCTGTGCGCGAAGGTGAAGTCGCTCTGGCCGGGGTGGTACTTCGAGCCGGGCTTCAGGTCGAAGTACTGATCTTGCAGCGCGTGAATGAGCTCGTGGATCAGCGTGGCGTCGGCCATGTCCTCGTCGAGATCGCTCGCCAGGCTCATGGTTTCGTCTTGCGGCGAGTAGAAGCCCGCCAGCTGCTCTTCGAGCAAACGAAACATGATGGCCTCGTAGTCGAGATTCTTGTCGAGCACGCCGGCCAGCTTGAGCGCGTCGCCTTCGCGCACGATCGCCTCGTGCGGCACTTCTTCCTGCACGTGTTTCTTGAGTTGGGCCAACAGCTCGAGCCGCGACAGCACGGCACCCTTCACCGGGCGCTTGGCCGGCAACCCACGCAAGGCCGCGGCTTGGTCGAGCACCCGCGCGATGTGCGCAAGCAGCACCGAGGCTTTGCGCGCTCGGGGCGCGCTCGTGACGGGCGCCGACGCGGTGGGCAGGGGAGTTGCCATGTCGGCGTGTGGCGGCGGCTCGCGCGCCGCACACCCCGCCAGCAGCAAGAGCGCGAATCGTTTCATCGCGCGTCGCGAGCGCTGGAGGCGGCGTCGCGAAGGGCGGTGATCGCCGCGTCGTAGCCCGCGGGATCGGAAAACACGGCGTTGCCCGCCACGAACACGTTGGCACCGGCTTTGGATGCAGCATGCACGGTTTCTTTGGTGATGCCGCCGTCGATCTCGAGCAGCACGTCTCGGCCGCTTTGCTCGATCATCGCGCGGATGGCGCGCACCTTCGGCAGCACCTCGGGCAAGAACGACTGGCCGCCGAAACCCGGGTTCACGCTCATCACGAGCACCAGATCGACCACGTCCATCAGGTACTTCAGCGTCTCTTCACTGGTGCCGGGGTTCAGCACGGCGCCGGCACGCTTGCCGCGCTTCTTGATGATCTGCAGGGTGCGGTGCACGTGCGTGCTGGCTTCCACGTGCACGGTGAGCCCGTCGGCGCCGGCGTCCAGGAACGCGTCCACGTAGCGCTCGGGCTCCACGATCATCAGATGCACGTCGAGTGGGAGCTTGGTGCAGCGCCGCAACGCCGCCACCACCGGCGGTCCGATGGTCAGGTTCGGCACGTATTGGCCGTCCATCACGTCGACGTGGATCCAGTCGGCGCCCGCTTCTTCGAGGGCGCGAACCTCCTCGCCGAGGCGGGCGAAGTCGGCCGAAAGGATGGAGGGAGCTATCAGAGGACGGATCGCGTCTTTTGCCATGACCCGGATCACGCTATCGTGACCTTGCTTCATGCACACCCGTCCGATCACCAAGAGCGACTTCGATCACATCGTGTCGGTCATCGATCGCTGGTGGGACGGCCCCATCAGCACGCTGGCCCATCCGATTTTCTTCTACGAGCTCGGCCATCAGGCGCTCGTCGTCGAGAACGAAGGCATGATGCTGGGCTTCTTGCTGGGCTTCATCGCGGACAAGCCCGTGAAGACCGGCTACGTGCACCTGGTCGGCATCCACCCGGACTTCCGCCGTCAGGGTGTCGGCCGCGTCTTGTACGAGCAGTTCACGGCGGCCTGCCGCGGCGAAGGCTGTGTGCAGATGAAGGCCATCGCCACCCTTGGAAACGAAGGCTCGATTCGCTTTCACCTCGGCGTAGGCTGGAACGCGAACGAAGACGAGCACTATGCCGGCGAAAACCGTCGGCGCGTGGTGTTCCAAAAAGATCTGGTCTGAAGGAGAACCTCGCCATGGAAGCTTCCAAAGAAAAGCCGCTCGCCGAAACGGAGCTGAAAGGTGTGGCGCTGTTCGCTGGCCTGCCAGACGACGTGTTTGCCCATCTGGCCCACACTCTCGTGCCGCGGCGTCTCGCGCCCGGCTCGGTGGTGTTTCGCGAAGGCGACGCGGCGCGCGCGATGTTCGTGTTGCTGGAAGGCGAGCTCGAGGTCACCAAGCAAAGCCGCCGCGGCACCGAAGCGCGGGTCGCCATGCTCGGTCCGAACGACACGTTCGGCGAGATGTCCCTGCTCGACATGCAGCCGCGTTCGGCCACCGTGCGCACGCTCTCTCCGGTGCGTATCGTCGAGCTCGGAGCCGACGCGCTCGACGAGCTTCATCGCAAAGACCTGCGCGCTTACTCGCTGCTCGTCCTGAACCTCGCGCGGGATCTGTCGCGCCGTCTGCGCGTGGCCGACGG
>JAYUXI010000477.1:0-3275 GCA_043753085.1 Myxococcales bacterium
GACGGCGACGGCATCGACGACGCGGCGGACAACTGCTCCACGCTCTTCAACCCGAAGCGCCCGCTCGACAGCGGCGAGCAGCCCAACTTCGACAAGGACGGCCAGGGCGACACCTGCGACGTGTGCCCGCTGAACGAAGGCACCACCTGCAGCGCGGTCGACGCGAACGACAGCGACGGCGACGGCAAGGCCAACGCCGCCGACAACTGCCCGCAGCTCTCCAACGCCGATCAGGCCGACGGCGACGGCGACGGCCTCGGCGACGCCTGCGACTCCTGCCCGGAAGAGGCAAACGCGGCCGGCGCTGCGTGCACCGCCAGCATCCAAGACGTCAAGCAAGGCGTCTGGGTTGCGGGCGACGTGGTCCGCGTGAAAGGCGCGCTCGTCATCGCAGCGGGCGGCGACGGATACTTCCTGCAGGCTGCCGGCGGCGGCAATTACTCGGGCGTCTTCGTGTTCAACAAAGCCGACAACAAGCCGCCGGTCGGATCCATCGTCGACCTCACCGCCACGGTCGGTCTGTTCAGCGGCCAGATTCAGCTCTCGTCGGTGACCGGTCTCACCCCGGTCAGCGCAGACAACCCGGTGCCCGCGCCCACGCTCGTCACCTCGGCGGAGCTCGTGGCCGCCTCGCCGCGCGCCAAGGAGCTCGAAGGCACGCTGGTCAAGGTGGTCGGCGCCATCCCCACCGCGTTCGACGCGGACAAGGTCGACACCACGATGGACGGCGGCAACTTCGTCCTCGCCGACGTGCTGTTTCCGTACGAGCCCCCGCCGCTCGGCACCGCGCTCGACCTCGTGCAGGGCGCCCTGGCGTTCCGCTTCGGAAGCCATGCCATCTGCCCGCGCGAGCCGGCCGACGTCATCGTCGACATCGACGCGCCGCGCGTCGTGACGTCGCTGTCGCCCAGCAACCTGGTCATTCCGCCCGGCACGACCAAGACCTTCACCGTGCGGCTGAACCTACCCGCGCAGGTAGGCGGCAAGATCGTGAACGTGTCCGTCACGCCGGCCGGCGTCGTCAGCCTGCCTTCGGCGACCTTCACCATCCCGGAAAACGCCACGACCGCGACCCTCGTCGTGTCCGCGGTCGCCGCGTCCGGCAGCGCGGTGTTCTCGGCCTCGGTCGCCGGGCAGACCCCCGTCACGGCCACCGTCACGGTGGCCGTGCCGGCAGCCGAATGCCTGATCATCTCGGAGTACACCGAGGGCGCGGGCCAGAACAAAGCCATCGAGATCTTCAACTGCGGCGGCGATCTGGATCTGCAGGGCTACATGCTCTGCCAGACCAACCGCGGCGCCAACAACGCCCAGGCCGCCACGCAGAACCTGCAACTCCTCGACGTGCTCGCGGGCGGCAACGTGCGCACCTATTGCAACAGCAGCGCGGCGTTTCCGGCGGGCTTCGTGTGCGACGTGACCAACAACGGCGTGCTCGGCTTCAACGGCAACGACACCGTGTACCTGGTGAAGGACGAGAACGGCAACACCACCTGCGACGCCGCCGACACCGTGCTGGATTCTTTTGGCCACATCAACGGCGCAGCAGCCGACGCTACGGCGTGGGCCGAGAAGACTTACACCCGCTGCGATCTCACGCCGCAGCTCGGCGCGGGCGCCACCTTCACGCCCGTGCCCACGTACAAGGACTTGCCGTACATTCTCGATGTGGCGAACTCGCCGGCCACGATTCCGGATCTCTCCGGCTTCGGACAGGCGCCGCCGTCGGCTGCTTGCCAGTGAGCACTTGGCGCTGACGATTCATCGCGGCCTGGGCGGGCTCCTCGCAGGGCTCGCTCTTTTCGTTTCGCTGCCCCGTGCCGCGCTCGCATGCGGCGGCAGTGGGCCGGGTGGCACGGGCGCGTGCCCGTTCCCCACCAACAAGCGCGTGATCCATCTGGGCGCGAGCCTCGGCACGTCGTGGTCGCGCATCTCGTTCGGCTCGGGCCGCAAGGTCGACACGCGGCGCACGGTGGCGTACGCCTCGCTGGCCACGTCGCTCGGCACACGCACGTTGATCGAGTTTGCGGTCGGCGGTCTGCTGCCCGGCGGCACGCTCTCGGGCGCAACGCGCGCCGATCTAGGACCTGGCGCCGCGCTGGCCGTCACCTTCGCGTGGCGGGTCTTCGAAGCGCGCGGCGCGCGGCCGTTCCTCACCTTCACCGGCACCCTCTCGGGCCTCGCCGCCACGACGCGGCTGGCCACCGGCGAGCACGTTCCGTATGGCGCTCTGGACGCGCGCCTGGGAGCGAATGCAGGGTACACGCTCTGGGACACGGTGCGTCCGTACGCCGTCGGGCGGGTGTTCGGCGGGCCGGTGCTCTGGAAGTACGTCGACGCCACCGGCGCCGGCGAGCGCGTGCAAGGCACGGACATCTACAAGTACCAGGTCGGCGGCGGCGTCGCCTGGCGACTGCCCGAAGGGTTCGACGCCTTCGTCGAGGGTGTCGGTTTTGGCGAACGCGGCCTCTTCGTGGGAGTCGGCCGCGCCTTTTGAAGGGAGGCCGAAGCCGAGCCCTGTGCCGCCATCTGGATGGCGGGCGGCGGCGGCCTCGACCGCAGCGGGATCGGCGCAGATCAGGCGAGCGCCGCGGGCGAGCGGCAAGACGAGTAAACGAGCACGAGAATCCGCGTAGGCCTCTCGCGGCGCGAGGTACTCGGCTTGGGGCGGACAGCGAGTGGCGACCGAACGCAGAGCTGTTCGTTGCGGGCGTGATCGGCCGCGTCGCCCACACCGACGTGGCGGAAGGAGATTTGCCGTTGGCGCTCCCAAGCTCGCCCGTGCCGGCCGGGTGCCCGTGAGCATCTTCGTCACGCCGGATTCGGTTCCAGCTCATGGTCAACGCGTCGGTGCCGGTGAGCTCGGAGCGGTCGCCCGCCACGCCGTGCGTTCGCGAGGGCCCATGGCGCCCTCGGCGCAATGGCACCCACGGTACGGTGTGCCGAGGCCGTAGAACGACGCGAGTGCCGTGACGAGCGCCACGAACCCCGGCACGTGGTGGGCGCCTACGCGGCCGTTGACTGGTTTTGCCACATGTCACGACGAAGGCCCGCGACCAGTGCGAGCGCCTCTGCGCGGTTGGGCAAACCGAGCTGCCGCACCAGCCGCGGATGCACCTCGGCCCGAAGCTCGGCTTCGAGCTCGGCGATGGCGCGCTCTTTCGCGGAGAGAACTCGCTGGCGCTCGTCGGCATCGAGCTGCTCGTCGCAGAAGCGGGCCACGTCGCGCGCGAGATCGACGTGTGCACACTCCTCGATGGCGATCGTGAGATAGG
>JAYUXI010000478.1:0-3271 GCA_043753085.1 Myxococcales bacterium
GACTGCAGTAGTGGGCGCGTCATGGCGGAAGACGCGATCCTGGACCTGCTCCGAAAAGCCCTGTTCGTCGATGCAGGCGTGGCCATCGAATCGGTACGCAAGGCCGAGCCTGCGCGCGCCAGCGAGCTCGGTGCCATGCTCACCGTGCTGCAGCAGCCGTTCGTGTACGGCCTCACGCCCATGTTCGACACGCAGGCGGCCGACGCCGAGAAGAGCCCGCGCTCGATCGCGGCGTTCCAGGCGGCGGTGCGGCGCGTGGCTGGGCGGATCCTGGCGATTCGTACCGCGCTGGTGGTGCACTTGGGAGACGCGGAGTGGCTGCCGAACGTGACCGCGCTCGAGCCCACGGCAGACGGCACCCTCCAGCTCGCCGACGTGGCGGACGACGCGCTGCTTCTGTTGTGGTCGATGCGTCGCGAGTGGACCCGGCTCAACTGGCTGCTGGCGTGCGCCGGCTCGCGCACCCTGGCCCTGCCGACGGCCGTGGAAAAGCCGCCCGAGCCGCTCGGTTACCTCGACACGCTGCTCAGCTCGCGCTTCAACCTGTTGATCGACGCGGCCGGAGCCACGCCGCTCACAATCGAGGACGAGCTCGACCAGGGCATGGCGCAGTCGCGCTGGGGCGGCGAAAACGGCGCCGTGCTGTGCGAACTTTCCCCGCCGCTGGCGACCATCTGGCTCGAAGAAACCAGCGCAGCCGTGGCTGCGATCCGCTGGGCCGCCGGCGAGCACCAGTCACCGTTCGACGGCTTCTGACCTTTTTGGCTCAGTAGTCGATGCGGCTGAAGCGCTGGCGGTCCTGCCCTTCGAGCGACATCTTCGCGTGGAGCAGCTCGACGATGAACGCCGCCGTGTCGAACCGCGTGGACGGCAAGAAATACTCGTCAACCGGCACCGACTGCACGTCTTTCAGGCGCTCTTCCACGAACGCTTTGTGCAGCGGGTCGACCACGAAAGAGCTCGGGAAGTCTTCGTCTTCGGCGCCGAGCAGCGCTTCGCGCGCCAGCCCCATCGGGTTGGTCGAGAGCTTCACGCGTGTAAAATACAGGCGATACTGCCGGGGCTCGCCTTCCACGAACCATTCGCCGCCGAACGTGCGCCGCATGGTCTCGCCGAGGTAGCCGCCGATGGCGTAGGCCACGAGGTCGAATGCGGCTGCATCCTTTTTCACCGACTCGCGTGCGTCGCGCACGTATTGATCGACCAGCGACAGCGTGTCGCCGGAAAAATCGAGCGGTACGCCGTACTTGCTCTGCACGAAGCGGTCGCACGCGGCGGCGAGCTCGAGGATGGTCTCGGGTGCATCCTTCGCGGAGAAGTCGGCATCGTCCGGGTTCTCGGCTTCGCCGGCCATTGTGGATTCGGCGAGCACCGCGGAGTCGGGAAAGTGTCCTTGGCCTGGTTCGATGATTCCCACGCGGCAGTGCGTAGCACACGTGCGCCGGAGTCCTGCAGCGCGGCGCGAAAGCTCGGCCGGCAGCTCTTTTGGGCGTGGCGCAAAAGCAGCTCCATTCCCGACGTGAGTTTTGGCTATAGTCGGGCGCATGCGTCTAGGCATCTTCAGCGACGTGCATGCGAACATCGAGGCGCTTTCCGCTGTCTTCGAAGCGTTTCGGCACGAGCGCATCGACGTCTACTACTGCCTCGGCGATACGGTCGGGTACGGCGGTTCTCCGAACGAGTGCGCGGATCTGGTCCGCGACAAGGCCAAGATCACCATCCTCGGCAACCATGACGCCGCGGTCTCCGGCCGCATGGACTACTCGTACTACTACGAGGCCGCGCGCCACGCGCTCGACGTCCACGCCTCGATGATCTCGAAAGAGAACATGGAGTGGCTCAAGAGCCTGCCCTACGACCACAAGGTCGAAGGCGGCAAAGAGGTCCTGCTCTGCCACGGCTCACCGGCTCGTCTGGAAGACTTCGAGTACATCTTCGCGCCCGAGCAGGCCAGCGAGTGCCTGCCCATCTGGGAGGAGCTCGGCCACATCACGCTGATCGGCCACTCGCACTTGTGCAAGGTGTTCGCGCTCACGCCCACCAGCGTCGAAGAGCTGCCCTCGGGCGACTTCACGCTGGAAAAAGACAAGAAGTACATCGTGTCGGTGGGCTCCGTGGGCCAGCCCCGCGACTTCGACAACCGCGCCAGCTACACCATCTACGACACCGAAAAGCAGTGCTTCGAGTTCAAACGAATCGAGTACGACATCGAGATGGCGGCCGAAAAAGTGCTGAAGGCGAAGCTCAACCCGCACTTCGCACATCGTCTCGTCTCGGGGCAGTGACTGGAGCAAAGGGTGCGACCCAGCAGGGCGGCTCGCACCCTGTCAGCGCCAGGGGGAGTCTTGCTTGGCTTTGCCGCCGCAAGAATAGTCGTCGATGACGGGGACCGTGCACGTGGCCGCGACGCACGACAGGCCTTCGGCGCAGTGGTCTTCGGCGCTCGAGCAGGTGCCGCCCTCCTGCACGTGCGAGCGGCAGATGTTCGTGGCAGAGTCGCAGTAGAGGCCGGGATCGCAAAACGTGCCATTGTACGCTTTGCAGCTCTCTCCCGGTTGCCCGAGCCAGCCGGGCTCACACGTGCCGGGTGAGTCCGTGCCTTTGGCATTGCAGCGCTGCCCGTAGGCGCAGTCGTAATTGTAGGACGTGCCGCGGCAGGTCGTGCCGCGCTCGACGCACGCGCCGTTCCGGCACTGGAGCCAGTCGTTGTTGCAGGTGCCCTCGCACGCGGTATCGGCCGTCGCTTTCGTCGTGGTGATCTCGCCGGGCTCGCAGGTGCCGGCGGTGCTGGTGATGGCAAGGCACACGAACGAATCCTCGCATGGTACGTCGGTGGCCCCGATGCCGCAGCGTTCGCCGGCGCCGGCGCGATCGACGCAGCGGCCGCAAGAAGCGCCGGTGCTGCCCATGCATACGCCGCTGTCGCACTGGGTGTCGAAGAGGCACTCGTCGTCCTTCGGCAGCGTGCCGTGGAGTGGGGCTGCGCACTCCGCGAGGCCGCCATGGTATTCGGTGCAGGATGCAGCGGACGTGGCGACGGCGCAGGCGCGGAGATTGCTCTCGCTGGCGCCGCTGCCAGGCGCACCGAACAGGCTCTCGCAGGTGCGCGCCAGCGCGCCTTCGACACTGGCCCCGGCGCCGAGGTCGCTCTCGGTGACGGGACATTCGGCCTGCTTGGCCACGAGGGCTTCGGCGTAGGCCTCGCAGCCCGCCCGGAGCGACGCCTGCGCGCTTGCGGTGCCTTCGTCGGCTGCGTTGCTGATCGAGCAGC
>JAYUXI010000479.1:0-3268 GCA_043753085.1 Myxococcales bacterium
GAGGGTGAGCTGCTCGAGTGCCGCTTCTTCGTTGCTGCCGAGCCGGATGGTGGCCTGCGGCACCGTGAGCGTGGCGCCGCCGGAAAGCCCGAGCTGGACGTCGATGCCGTCGACGTCGACGCGCCGCAGGCCGATGCTCTTTTCCTTTCCCTCGGGGGGCGGCGGCGTTTCCGCCGGTTCGCCCTTGGGCAGATCCGGGGCCGCCAAGGTGCGCAGCTTCACGCGATCCTGTTGCGCGAGCGCCATACCTTCTGCGTCCAGTGGCCACGCCACCAGCGTCTTTTTCACGCCTTTCACTTCGACGACGAGCGCGTTCTTGCGTACCTCGATGTCGACCAGCGCGTCCTCCAGCATGCCGAGGCCGTCTTCCAGCTGTTTGAAGTCGATGGTGCCCTGCCGAACGTCGAGTCGCGTCTTGTGGGTGAACACGCGGTGCGAGATGACCGGCAGCCTGACGTCGACGCGGACGTCGGCGTGGACGTAGCCGTGCAGGGCGTCGAGCGGAGTTAGATCGGGCATGGTGAAGCCGCGCCCCTCGCCCTGCATTGCGTGCTCGGGCGCCACGGCTTCGGTCTGCGCGGCGGCCAGCACGGCGGCGACCTCGGCGTCCTCGATCTCGATGCGGGCACAGGTGAACGAGCCTTCGGCGAAGCGCAGGCCGCGTACGCGGATGGCGCCCGCTGTCTTCACGCGCTGCGCTTGCTCGCCGAACCCGATGCGAGCCCCCACGCCGGAGAGCTCGGCCTCGCCGATCTCGAGGGTGAGCCCGCTCGGTTCGGTGACGAGGCGCAGGTCCTTCAGCCGCACTTGCGCCACCCGCAGCCCGAAGCCCGGGGTCTCGACGCCGAGGCCAGCTACCGCCGCGGTGGTGAAGCGAATCGCGGTGGTGCCGGTGCCGAGGTCGGCGGAGGCGCGCTCGCCGACCAGGCGCTCGAGGGTCACGTCGAGCCCGGTGCGGGCCACGGCAACGTGGGCGCATTCGAGCTCGGTGGCCAGGATGTGCCACACGTTCGAGGTGGCGGGATTGGCGGCGGTGAACTCGCGCGCCGCGACGCGCGCCGAGATATGCAGGGCCGAAGCTGCGTCGCCCACCGTGACCGCGAGCGCGGGAACTACCAGCGAGGCGCACTCGGCTCGGCCTGCCGTAGGGCCGGCGTCGTCGCCGCGGGGTATCACCAGGTCGAGCGCCAAGGCGCCCGCGGTGAGTGGCCCGGCGAGCTTGAGGGGCCCGGAGGCAAGATGCCAAAGTACTTCGGCCACGAGCTCGTCGACCTTGGCGCCTTCGATGACGATGGCGCGGTCGTCCTGCTGGTAGACGCCGCGCAAGTTGGCGGCATTCTGGATCGACACGACGTGCTTTTTATCCGCCGCTGCGTCGAGCGGGAGCTCGAGTACGAAGTGGCGGCCGTCCAGCGATTCGAGCTTGATCCTCATGAGGTCCACGCACCGTAACCGCTCCCCGTGGTCTGCGCATCCGTGACCGTACGGAAGGGCATTGGGCCGAGCGGGAGTGCTTGCAATTTCGAGTGCCAAGCCGAAGTGCGTGCACTAGCTACGGGCAGGTGAAGTTCACGTTCTCGCTCTCGGTCGTCGGCGTTGCTTCGTTCGTGGCATGCAGCGGGGGCACGTTCACCCCTGGCTCCACCGCGGGCGACGCCGGCGGCGGGCCCACCGCGCCGGCCACCGCGCTTCTTGCGCAGAATGCGGGCGCCGCGAGCGACACGTACTTCGACGCGCCGTACCCTTCGGATCTGCGCCTCACGGCGGTCGGCACCCCGGACGTGGCGCGCTGGCCCACCGCCGGCAAAGAAGTCCTGGCCAACGTAATGCGCGGCGCCAGCGAGCGTCCGGGCTTCCCGGTCGTTCCCGTGGCGTACTTTCGTTTCGACTCGCAGCTGCCCACCCGTGATCCGGGCGCGATCGAAACCCGCGGCTACGACGGCGCGTTCGCCTTGGTCGACGTCGACCCCACGTCGCCGGAGCGCGGCCGAACGTTCCCGGTGGTCGCCATCACGCCGCCCGCCGACGCGTTCACCCCCACCAACCTGTTTGCCGTGGCCGCCCGGCCCGGCGTCGTGCTGCATCCAAAGCGCACCTACGCTTTTCTCGTGTACCGGAAGATGGGTCGGGAGTCGGCCACCCCGATCGACCTCTTTGCGTCCGCCGAGCTCGCGGCGATGGCGCGCGGCGAAACCCCGGCGCGCGGCGACGGCGCTGCACTTGCCGCCAGCTACGCGCCGCTGTGGGCCACCCTCGATGTGCAGAAGGTCGCCAAGGACCAGGTCGTGGCCGCCACCGTGTTCACCACGGGCGACTCCGTCGAGCAGACCGCGCAGATCACCGATTCGATCCTGGCGCAGCACTCGGTCACCATCGACGGCCTCGCCCTCGAGCCGGATCCCAACGGCGAGCTCACGTCGTTCTGCCACTACGCGGGCACGGTCACGATGCCGCAGTTCCAGGCCGGAAGGCCCATCTTCAACTCCGAGGGCATGTTCGTTCCGGGAGCCGACGGCGTGCCGCAAAAGCAGCGCGACGACGTGGTGAACTTTTCACTCTCCATCCCGAAACGGGTCATGCCGACAGCGGGGTATCCGCTCGTGATCTACTTCCACGGTTCGGGCGGCGTCGCCCGCGAGTTCATCGACGGCGCCGAGAAGAACGAGGCCGGCCAGCTGCGCACGTGGCCAGCGTTCGTCCTGTCCGAAAAGGGCTTCGCCGTGGCGGGTACCTCTTTGCCGATCGCCCCGGATCGCGCCAGCAAGGCGCAGGCGTTCGACTACCTCAATTTGAACAACCCGGGCGCCATGCTCGGCACGTTCCGGCAGGGCGTCGCGGAGCAGCGCCTGCTGCTCCGCGCGCTCGAAGCGGTGCGGCTTCCGAAGGTCCTGGTTGACCAGTGCGTGGGTGCGTCGTTGCCGACCGGAGCCACCGAAGCCAAGCTCGATCTCACCCGCCTGGGCGCGCAAGGTCAATCGATGGGTGGCATGTACACCAATCTCGTCGGCGCGGTGGAGCCGAAGATCAAAGCGGCGGTGCCCACGGGCGCCGGTGGCTACTGGATGTACTTCATTCTCGAGACCGGCACCGTCGGCGGCCGCGGGCTGCTCAAGTTCCTGTTGGGCACCCAGGCCGAGTTCAGCTTCATGAGCCCGGTCCTGCATCTCATGGAAACCGCGTTCGAGCCAATCGATCCCATGGTCAGCATGCCGCGCCTCGCGCGCTGGCCGCTCAAGGACCACCCGGTGCGCCCGATCTACGAGCCCGT
>JAYUXI010000480.1:0-7984 GCA_043753085.1 Myxococcales bacterium
GACCACCACGGCGGCCGCCTCGGCTGGGCGTGACTCCTGGCGGTCGCCCTGGAGCACGGAAGGACGCACCGCCACGAAGTGCTCGAAGCCCAGCTGCCCGAGCTCGTCTTCCACGCGGCCTTTGGTCTTGGTGTAAAATGCACGTGATGAGGCGTCGGCGCCCAGCGACGACACCAGGACGAACGTCTTCACGCCGGCGCGTCGGCACAGGGCGGCAAACGCCATCACGGCGTCGTGGTCGACCGCGAGAAAGGCGCCCTGCGATCCGGCTTTGCCGATGGTGGTGCCCAGCGCGCAAAAGGCCACGGCCGCGGTGAGCTGGACCGAGTCGAGCGCAGCGAAGTCGACCACGAGCGTGCGTACCGGCGACGGGCTTTTCACGTCGCGGCGGGCGAGGTGGATGACGTCGGCGGTCTCGGTCGCGAGCTGCCGCAGGAGTTCGCTGCCCACCATTCCGGTTCCACCTGCTACGAGCACTGTCATGAGATTGCGAGTCTACCCGCAGCCGCCTTCCTCATGACCGTTCTCGACGTGTTGCCCGAACGTTTCGCGCGCCTCGCCGCGCTCTTGCGCACACGCGCGCGGCAGACCATCGCGGTGCGAGGCGGCTCCGCGCAGCCACCCATCGAAGCAGCGGTGCTCGTGCCGCTGCACGTGGTCGAGCCCGACGGCCCGGTCCACGTCTGGTTGCTGAAGCGCCCGGAGACCATGCGCACGCATGCGGGACAGATCGCGTTTCCCGGCGGTCGTCGCGATCCGCAAGATGCCAGCAGTGAAGCGGCCGCGCTTCGCGAAGCGCAAGAAGAGATTGGCCTCGGCTCCGCGCACGTGCGGGTGCTCGGACCGCTCGACACCCTGGTCACGCCCACCGGCTTTCACATCGAACCGTACGTGGCGCTGGTCGACTCGGCCTTCGTTCCGGTGCCGAGCGCCGCCGAGGTCGACCTCGTGTTCCGTGCGCCACTCGTGACGTTCACCACCGCGCCGCGCGGCGACTACCCGCGTATCGGCTACGACATCCAGGAGCAGTTCGTATGGGGTGCAACCTTCTGGATTGCACGCTCGCTCGCACTGATGGTTCAGCAGATGGGCCCAGCAGCCTACCTGCTGTAGCGGTTACTGCAGCTCGGGCTCGGTGGGTCGCGGCTTGGGGGCCGCGCTCGGCGTCGGCGTCGGCGTCGGCATGGGCTTCGGAGCCGCGCTCGGCGTGGGCGTGGGCGTCGGCGTGGGCGTGGGCGTGGGCGTGGGCGTGGGCGTGGGCGTGGGCGTCGGGCCGCTGGGGGTACCGCCGCTGGTGCTCGGCTCGGTGCCGCCCGAGGAGCCGGGCCCCGTGGCGCCACTGCCTTCGGGGGCCTTGGGCTTGGGCGGTCGAACTGGCGGCGTGTAGGGTTTGGCTGGTGGCTTCACCACCGCAGCCGACGTCACCACCGCAGCCGACGCGGCGGCTCCGGCGTCTTTCGGTGCAGAAGCGGCGAGCTCGGGCTGGGCCGAGGCCGTGACCGAGGCGACCGGCGCCAGCATCGAAGCGGGCGGAAACACCATGACCCCGGAGGGCACCACCGGCAGGGTCGGCTCGACGGTAAGTTGCGGGCCACCGAACAGGCCAGCGTGATAGGCGCCGAACGCGCCACCGCCGACGAGAAGTACCGCTGCCGCGGCGAGCCACATGCTGCTCGAGCTCTTCTCGGCGGCGACGGGCTCGGCCGCCGGTGACGTGGCCGAAACCTTGGTCTTGAACGGCTCGCGTTTGGGTCGCGCCGCCTCGGCCGCGACGACGGCCGCAACCGGCGTCGCGGCGACCATCGGCTTGGTGTCGTACGTCCTGGCGGGAGCCGGAGACGGCGACTCGCTGCCGCCGACGGCCGCCATCGGCTCGGTCTTGGACTCGCCGGATTCCAGCATCGTTTCGCCGAGCACGTCGACGACGCGGCGCGTGTCGGGAAACTGGCTGGCAGCGCCTGCCTCGGTGCGCGGAGCGGCGGATTCGGTCGGCGCTTGGACCGGCGGTGTGGCCACGGCCGGGGTCTCGCGTTTGGGCGCGCCAGAAAAGAGCGGGTTCTGCCCGACTTCTTCCATCGAACCGCCTGCTTCGCGCAGGGCTTCGGCCAGCAGCTCGGCCGCCTGCTTCATTACCGTGGGCTCGTGCTCCTGGAACCCGTCGCTGGTGGGCACCGAGAACGAGAGACCCGACGAACGCTCCGGCTTCTTGGTCGCTTCGGCCGTTTTTTCTGCCGAAGCAGCCGCAATCGCCTCGGCACTGACCGCACCGATGCCGAGCATGGTCGACTTGCGCGAGGCGAACGTGGACCGCGCGGCGGTCGCCGCAGCGGCGGGCTTCGGCGCAGCGGCGGCCGCAGCTGCAAGCTTGGCCGCGAACGGCGGCGCCGCGGCAGGCACCGACGGCTGCGTGGGGGCCAGAACGGGGGCCAGAACGGGGGCGAGAACAGGCCGCGCAGCGGGAGCGGCGATGCCACCGGGCGCAGTACCCGTCGCGCCGGCCGCGAGACCCACGTCGTACTCGGCGCCGGCGCCGGCGTTGTTCTCCACCAGGCCGCGGATCAACGCCTTCGACGGATCGTCGATTTTGATGAACTTTACACCCATTCCCGGAGGCCGGCCGTCGGGAGTGGCCGCGTCGCGCTTCCACACCACGCGGCCGACGCCGACGATCACCGACTTGTCGTCGTCGATGCGAATCTCGAACTTGAGCAGCGTGCCCGCAGTGAACGGCGTTCCGGTTTGCACGAAGAGGCCGCCCGCGCTGACGTCGTGCGAGTGGTTCTCGATGAACTCGTCGACGGTGGCACTCTTGTAGCGAACCACGAGGCTGTCGAGTGCGGCCCGTTTGTCTTTGCGGGTATCTTGCGCCATGGAGTCGCCGTAGCGTACCTCATGGTGTGAGGCGCCGGTCAACTAAGGCGCCGAGATCTCGGCTCCCGCCACCCCCTGGAACTCCGTACCGTGCCCCCCGTGCCCACGACTTTTCGCGCCCACGCCAGGCGCCACACCAATCTGCACTGCACCGTGAAGCGGATGCGCGAGGCCGGCAACCGCCCGGCCCTGCGCCACCTGCCTGCAATCGTGCGCAATCTGGGTCTGGGCGGCGCCTGCATCGAATGCGACGAGCGCTTCCAGCTTGGCGAGCCGCTCGAAATCTCGCTGCCCGTGGCCACCCGGTGGGAGCCCCTGGATCTGTCGGGCTCGGTCGTCTGGGTCGGCGAAATCAACCGCCTCGGGCTCAGCTTCGCCACCGGCGAATCCGACGGCCGCCTGGCAGAAGCCTTGCCGCTCCTGCTCGAAGCCCTTTCGACCACGCGCAGTAGCCACTGAGAGCTCGCTGCTCCGCACGCCGAGGATGGAGCGCACTCAGTTTCTGCGGGTGCGTCTGCCGTGGCTTCGACTCCACTGTCCGGATGCTAGCGCGACGCCAAGAACGACTCGAGCGCGGCGCGGTGATTGGCGGCGGCCCGCGCGTCTTCGATACGGATCTCGCCCGCCAGAACGCGGTCGGCGAGGCAGCGCTCCAAGGTGATCATGCCCTCGCGGCGGGACGCCTGGATGGTGGTGGGGATCTGCGCGGTTTTGCCTTCGCGGATCAGCGAGCCGATCGCGCTGTTGCCGAGCATCACCTCCACCACGGGGATGCGGCCTGCGCCGCGCGCTCGCGGCAGCAGGCGCTGCGCCACCACGGCGCGCAACACGTCTGCAAGCTGCACGCGAATCTGCTGGGCACGCATGGGCGGGTACGAGTCGACGATGCGCTCGATGCTGGAAGCGGCCGAGCCCGAGTGCAGCGACGCCAGCACCAGGTGGCCGGTCTCGGCTGCGGTGAGCGCCAGACCGATCGTCTCCGCGTCGCGCAGCTCGACGATCAGGATCACGTCGGGATCCTGGCGGAGCGCGTCGCGTAGGCCCGATGCGAAATCGGCCACGTCACGACCGATCTGGCGACGCCGAATCACCGAGGACGAAGAGGCGGACAGCGCGTACTCGATGGGATCCTCGAGCGTGGAGAGCACCACCGAGCGCCGCGTGACGACCTCGCGCGCGAGGGCCGCGAGCGTGGTCGACTTGCCGGAGCCGGTGGCGCCGCACACCAGCACCAGGCCGTGCGGCACGCTGACCAGCGCGTCCAGCGGAACCGGCATGTTCAGGGACGCCAGCGTGGGCGCCGTGCGCGGCAGGATTCGTATCGACAGGGCGCGGCCCGCATCCGTGCAGAAGACATGCAACCGGGCACGTCCATTGCCGGGCAGCTCCACGGACCGATCCAGCGACCGCGCGTGCAGCAGCTGGGCCTCGAGCGCGGGCTCCAAGGCGAGGAGCTCCGCGGTGACTACGGGCTCGTCGTCCTGCGTACGGAGCACGCCGTCGACGCGGACCATCGGGATCTCGCCCACGGCCAGGTGCACGTCGCTGGCGCACGACGGAACCCGTGCCAGCAGCGCGAGCAGGCCGGGCGCGAGCACGACGCCGCCGACCGGCACGGCGTACACGACTGCGGGCGCGGCAGCACGCATCGGCTCCAGTGTGGCGGTTCGACTCGCGATCGGCGCATCGCCGAGTGAGAGGGCCGCAGGATCACCAACGGGCGGGGCCGGATGGACCTCGGGCTCGGAAAGCTTGGTTGGCGACGGTCGCGCTCGGGCGCCGTCACCATCGCGCAAGAACACGACGTCGAACCCACCCGTGCGACCGGTAAGCGCAACCTGATGCGTGCCGGCGCCCTCGGCTTGGTGCACGAAGTCGACGCGACCGCCACGCATCGCCGCTTCGCGCTCCGGCGTGAGCAGCTCGCCGAGCAGGTCGCGCAGGGAGTCCTCGTCGGTAGTGGCCATCGACAAACGCTTGGGCGCGCCGTACGCGAGCATCTTCGGCTCGGCGCCGGTGCCCATACGGAGCTCGTTGGCGGCCTGGTCCTTGACGAGCATGAGGATCCGGTCGATGCGCGCCATGACCCAGAAGCTAGCGCACCTCACGGTACATTCCCCGCGTCATCCGTAGGACTCTGGGTGCTTGTGGATCCATCGGGGGGCGTGTCCCACCGAAGTGATACGCAACGAACAATTGTTGAGAAAGATGAAGTGACCCGTTGATAGCGTCGTCGGGTGACTTGGTTCGTTCGTGTCGTCGCTGCCCTGGCCTTGATCGCCGCAGTACTCACGGCAGCTGCACCGAGCTACGCGCAGCTGCGCTGGGACGTGGGCGCGCGCATCGGCGCTGGCAAGCGCGTGCTGTCGTCGCAGCCCACCGGCGTGTCCGACGGTGAGGCGGGTCCCGCCGCCGAGCTCACGTTGCATACTGCACTTTTGCCGCTGCTGCGCGTTGGGCCCGCGGTCTCGGCCGAGGTATCACCGGTGTTCGGCCGCGCCACGCGCCGGCACTACGGCATCGGCCTCGAGGCGCGTTTGTTCGCGCCGCTGCCGTGGCCCAAGCTGCGTCCGTTCGCCTACGTCGGCGTGCGCGGTGTGCTGGCGCGCCAGCCCGAGACGGACATGCATGCCTCCGGAAGCGGCGGCTACCTGAGCATCCCGTTCGGCATCGGCGCGAGCGTCTTCGTAATCAAAAGCCTGCGCTTCGTCACCACGTTCGGTGCAGACGGTGCCTTCTTGCACGGCGGCACCCTGTACGACCCCAAGGCGCGACAGTACGTGGGCAACGACGTGGCTGGCATCCGTGGCATGGTCGGCGCCGATCTCGAGTTCTAGGCGAGCGAGCGCTCGTTCTTCGTGCGGGCGGGAGGTGGGCATGGACAGCCAACCGCAAGCGCGCGATCATGGTAGTAGCGTCCAGGCTCCGGCCAGGCTTCCCGAATGTCCCAGCGAATCGATCCCCCCACGCGAGCAGTCAGCAAGCTTGCCAGTCGACCCGACCTCGCAGAGAAGGCGCGGCCGGGTGATGATCCGCGGATCGGCACTCTGCTCGCCGGTCGCTACCAGATGCTGCAGCGCCTGGGCGATGGCGCGATGGGTGCCGTGTACCTCGCCGAGCACGTGGCGCTGCGCCGCAAGGTCGCCGTCAAGGTGCTCCACGCCGAGCTATCGCGCATGACGGAGGTCGTGGCGCGCTTCGAGCGCGAGGCCGTGGCCGCGGCAAACATCGACCACCCCAACGTCGCCGCCGCGTTCGACTTCGGCTCACTCGAAGACGGCACGTTCTTCCTCGCGCTCGAATACGTCGAGGGCCGCTGCCTTCGCGACGAAATGTCGGGGCCCATGGAAGTCGGCCGCGCGGTGCACGTGGCTTCGCAAATGGCGCGGGCGCTCGAGCGCGCCCATGCGCTCGGCATCGTTCACCGCGATCTCAAGCCCGAGAACATCATGCTGGTCGAGCGCAACGGCGATCCAGACTTCGTGAAAGTGCTCGACTTCGGCATCGCGCGGATGCGCATGGGCGAAGACGAAGGAACCGGCGGCAAGGCGGCCCTCACACGCGCCGGCATGGTCTACGGCACCCCCGAATACATGGCGCCGGAGCAAGCGCTCGGTCTTCCGGTCGACGCGAGAGCCGACCTGTACGCGCTTGGAATCATCACGTTCGAGATGCTTGCCGGCGTTCGCCCGTTCGAGGCCGAAAACACGGTGATCCTGCTCGGCATGCACGTCACCGCGGCGTTCCCCCGCTTCGTCGATCGCGCGCCCCACGTCGAGGTGCCGGAGTTCCTCGAGGAAGTGGTGTACCGCCTCACCGCGAAGAGCGCCGACGCCCGCTACGGCAGCGCCCGCGAGGTGCTGGACGTCCTCGAGGGCCTGGAAGAAGCATCGCAAGACCCCGGCAGCGCGCGCGTTCGCCTCAACGTATCGCAGAACCGAACCAGCTCGCCCGGCACGCGCTCGTCCCCACCGCCCCCGGTCGACACCACCGGCCGCACCATGTTCACCGCCTCGGGCGAAGCCACCGACACACGCTTCTTGCTCAGCACGATCCGCAAGATCCTGCAGCGCACGTGGCTCGAGGTCCAGCCGCTGTTCCACGCGCTGTGGCTCAAGCTGCCGGAAAAGTACCGCACCCGCCGTGTGGTGCTCTCCGCCTTGGGCGGGCTCGGCGTGTTCTGGCTCGCCGTCATTCTGTGGGTCTCGCTGTCGGGCGATGGCTCGCCCACCGTTGCCGAGAGCGCGGCGGTCACCAGCAAAACCGAGCCCACCGAGCAAGTCGACGAGCAGATCGCCTTCGAAAGGACCCGCGAGGTCGTGCGCCAGGGCAATCTCGACGAAGCGCGCGCCCTGGTCGAGGCGGGCCACTTCACGCCGATGCAAGAAGCCGAGTTGCGCCAGGGTCTGGTGCGCGGCTTCTTCCGGGCTGGCCGCCGGATCGACGCGTTCCGCCAGCTCGAGGCCCTGTACAACACCAACCCAGACGCCACCGAGATCGCCGAGGTTGCCGTCGACGTGGAAAAGGCGCTCGTCGCACCAGACTCGTCCGCGCTTGCGTTCAACTACTTCGAGAGCCACCCCAGCCACCTCGGCGCAGATGTGCTGTACAAGATCGTGGCCGAAGCCAAGGCGGGCAAGACCATCGTCGACAGAGCCACGAAGGCGCTCGCCAACAACTCCGTCCGCCAGCACGCCTCGCAAGCCGTGCTGGTCGCCGCAGATCTGCGCGCCGCCGGGCGCACCTGCAAAGTGGCCGTGCTGTTGCCGCGCGCCAAGGACCTCGGAGACCAGCGCTCGCTCGCGTACCTCTACAGTGTCGTTGCGCCTGCGTTCGTCACCAAGAAGAAGTTCATCTTCAAGAACGAGTCCGTCGATCAGCTGTCGTGCTTGCACAAGGACGAATCCCTGAACGAGGCCATCGTCGCCATCGAGAAGCGCACCAACACGCCGCACCGGGAAGCCGCACCCGAACAGTAACTGCGGGTCTGCGCCGGCATGCTATCTACGCTTCCCCCGTCCATGCCGAGCGCCGAATCCCCGACCCCATTGCATACCCTACCCGGGCCTGCGGCGCGTGATCGCGCAATGGCCGTGCTCGAGCGCGCAGCCGC
>JAYUXI010000481.1:0-3264 GCA_043753085.1 Myxococcales bacterium
GCCCCCTTCATCGCCGACGTCCTCGAGGGGCTCGTGGCCGCCCATCACGCTGGCGTCGTGCACCGGGATCTGAAGCCCGCCAACGTCTTCGTGCGGAGCGGCGTCGCTCGAGCGGAGAACGTCGTGGTGCTCGACTTCGGCATCGCCAAGCTGACCGCGCAGCACGGCGTCGCTGCCAACACGGGCGCCCTCACGCGCAGCAACGCGCTCCTCGGAACGCCGCACTACATGGCGCCGGAACAGGTCCAAGCAGGCGCGACAGTCTCGGCGGCCACGGACGTCTGGGCGCTCGGCGTGATCCTGTACGAGGCGTTGGCCGGCGCCCGTCCGCTCGCAGGCCGCACCCCCATCGAGGCCATCGAAGCCTTGGCCTTCCTGCGCATCGCGCCGCTCGGCACGCTGCGCCCCGACCTGCCTCCGTCCATCGCTGCCATGGTCGACCGGATGCTCCGTCGCGAGTCGGTGGAGCGTCCCGACCTCACCGAAGTCGAAGCGACCTTCCTGCTCGAGCGCACGTAGCCCGACGGCGGCCCAACGCCGACTGTTCCGGCGTGGACGGCTCTGGTAGCCTCGAGGCACGCCGCCGTGAAGGAACTGCCGGACACCGAGCTCGATTTGCGCGACGCGCCCGTGCGGGCTGCCGTCCCCGAGGATCTGCGTGGCCGCGTCGTCGGCGCGTACATCCTCGACGACGAGCTCGGGCGTGGCGGCATGGGGCGCGTCTATCGCGCCCACCACCATATTCTCGGACATCAAGTCGCGGTGAAGCTCTGTCTGGATCTCGGCCCCAACGCCTACCGGGCCGTGCTGCGCGAAGGTCGGGCGATGGCCAAGCTGCGAGACGCCCACGTCGTCCGCGTCCTCGACGTCGGCGTCGAAGACAGCCTCGGTCCTTACCTCGCCATGGAGTTGCTGGCGGGGCCCAGCCTCGACCGCCTTCTCGAAGCGGGGCCGCTGGACCCGGCCCGCGCGCAAGCAATCGCCCTCGATCTGGCGTTCGCGCTGCATGCCGCGCATTCTGCCGCCTTGGTGCACCGGGACCTCAAGCCGTCGAACGTGATCGTCGAGCCCACGGTGCGCGGTGCCCAAGCCAAGGTGCTCGACTTCGGCATCGTGAAGCCGCTTTCGGGCGATCAACCGAGCACCGCCACCGGTCGACTGGTGGGAACGCCACTGTACATGAGCCCGGAGCAGTGGCGTTCGGAGGGCGTCACCACGCGAAGCGACGTCTGGGCGTTCGGTGTGATCCTGTTCGAGATGCTCACCGGTACGCTGCCGTTCGAAGCCGGCTCGCCATGGGAGCTGTGCGTGCTGGTCAACGAGTCGAGTGCCACGCGCCTCCGTACGCTCGATCCGTCTCTGCCGGCCGCCCTCGATCAGCTTGCCGCCGATTGCTTGCAACGCGATCCGGAGGCGCGCCCCTCTGCAGCCGAAATCGTTTCTCGTCTCGGAGCGACGCCTGTGGCGGTGCGCCCGTCTCGGCGCTGGCCCGCCGCAGCGGGGGCGGCTTTCGCCTTGCTGTCGTGTGCGGCGGTGGCTATGGCGATGCGCTCGCAACCACGAACGATGGCGACCTCGCCGGCGCGAAGCTTCCGTACGGTTGCATCGCCCGCCACGCCCGTCACGCCTGCCCCCGCCACGCCTGGCCCCGACGTGCCGATCAGTCCCGTGTATTCCGCAGTCAATGCAACGCCCGTGCGCAAAGCTACACGGCGGGCTGCCGCGGCTGGCTTGGCCGCTGCCTCGCCGCTTCCGGCAGCCCCCGCGGCACCGCCAGCCGTTCCGTCCCATCGCAGCGGCGATCTGAAACGGGAAGAGTTTTGAAGCGAGCGTTGCTTTTGACCTGTGCCGTCCTGCTCGGAGCACAGACCGCGCTCGCGCAAGTCGGTGACTACGACCGCCTGATCGACGCGGCCCTCACCGAGTTCGGCAGCGGCCGCTACGAGGAAGCGCTTACCTTGTTCGAGCAGGCGTATGCGAAAAAGCCATCGGCCCGGGCGCAGCGCGGCATGGCAAAGGCGTTGTTCGAGCTGCGGGCGTACTCGCGCTGCGTGAGCACGTTGGAAACGGCGCTCGCCAATCCGCTCGAGCCACTCACGGGCTCCCTCCGCGACGATGCCTCGGCGCTGCGGGATCGCGCGCAGCACTTCGTGGGGCGAGCGCTGGTTGGCGTCACGCCGTCTGGCGCGCAGCTTCTGGTCGATGGTCGTCCCGCGACGTGCCAGCCGCCGGTGGGGTGCGCGCTCGACCTAGGACCGCACACGTTTCACCTTGCGGCGGCGGACTACCAGCCGACCGAGCGGGTAATCGAAATACGGCCCAGGGTGACGACCGAGGTGCGACTGCAGCTTGCTCCGGTACCCAAGGCGAGCGCTGCGGTCGCGAGCCCACCCTCCCGCGCGGTGCCGGTCGGGCTCGCCATCGGCACCACGGCGCTTGCCGCCGCCGGCGTCGTGGCATCCACCCTGTGGCTCGTGGACCGAAGCTCGGCAACCCAGCGCTGTAACGAAGCGGCCGCGGTGGGCGCAAGCTGCGCCAACTCCAATGCCGTGGCTGCCCAACGAGACGCCTCGATGTGGGCCCTCGGCGGCTCGGCGGCTGGCCTGGCGGCTTCCGTGGTCGTCCTCGTGCTCGTCGCGACCCACCACTCGCCGGAGCGGCGTGTGCGCGCCACGGCGACCGGGCTGCGCGTCGTGTGGTGACTCCGGCAACGCGAGCTTTCGGTCGTGTCGTCGCCCTCGCCGCGCTTGCGGTCGATGCACCTGCGCGCGCGGCGGACGCGGCGAGTCCTGGCGCTCCCGTCGTGGTCGTCGCCACGACTCCGGAGAAGCCTGCGCCGCTGCCGCGTGACACCTTCCTCAACCCGCCGGCGCGCGGCACCTGGCTCTCGCTCGACGCCTACACCGTGGGCGGGCAGGCCAACCTCGAACGCCGCATCGTGTTCCAGCGCGAGGACTACGCCGCCATCGTGCCCCGGCTCACGGCGCTCGGCAGTCTCGGCTACGGCGAGGTCAGCGCCCACACCGACGTGCGCTTCTTGTTCTTCAACTTCGGGATCAGCGGCGGCGCGCGCCGGGTGTGGCGCAACTACGAGTTTGCGCGGGGCGCGTCCGGCACGCGGGAAGCGCGCAGCGCCATCGACGACGGCGCGGCCCCGTACGTCGCCCGCAACTGGCTGTTCGGCGAAGCGCGCGCGCGCATCGTGTTTCCCGTGGCCGACTGGCTCACCGTGGTCACCACCGCCACGGTTCGCTACGAAGACGC
>JAYUXI010000482.1:0-7979 GCA_043753085.1 Myxococcales bacterium
TTGGTCGACGCGGAGACCGGGATGTTGCTGGGAACCGAGGGCAACACGACGATGAATCTGGAGTTGGCCGCCGCAGCGAACACCGAAGTCGTTCGCGCCAAACGCAAGGCCATCGAGGCCTTGGGCCTCGACGACAACATCGAGGACATCTTGATCACGCTCGGAAAGCAGTATCACCTGATTCGCCCGATGAAGGAGCGGCCCATGGTCTTCTTCTACGTGGCACTGGACCGCGCGAAGGCAAATCTGGGCCTGGCACGACTCGGAGTCGCCGAGGCGGAAAAGTCCGTCAAGTTCTGAGCGGGGCGCGGTCTTTCCCACGGGCTCACCGCGCGGCGTGGGCCTCGCGGTGAGCCCACGCGCTTTTGCGGGCGTTGCGGTAGGATCCAGTCCGACATGCAGCCCAGTGACGACACGACGGACCGACTAGGACTGCTCGAACACCTGTTCGAGGCCTCTTCCGTGCCAACCCAGGTGTACCGTCCAGATGCTCGTCCATGCCTCACCAACGGCGCGTTCCGAGCTCTGTTTTCCGGCGCGCCGCCCGACTTTTCCTTGCTCGGTGAGCTGTCCCGTCGGGGTGGCGAAGTTTCGGAGCAAGTCGTTCGCGGTTTTTCCGGAGAACCAAGTCACTTCACGGTCTCGTCGCACGAGCTCACGTCCGGAGCGTTGCGCATCGAGCTGGTGCCGCTACGAGGCGCGGAGGGCGCGCTCGTTGGCGTCGCCGCCTTCGTATCCGAATCCGCCGGGCCTGGCGTCACCGAACGGAAGCTGCTTGTCGAGCTTGCCGCCGAACGTGACGCAAGGGCAGCAGCCGACGCGGACCGGCAACGTCTGAGGACGCTGCTCGACCTCGCCCCCGCCAACATCACCGTGCACGAGGGCGAGGAACTTGCGTTCGTCTTCAGCAACGCGCGCCATCAATCCATGATTGGCGGGCGGCCCGTTCTCGGACGAGCTCTGGTTGACGCAGTGCCCGAGCTCGGGCCCCAGGGTGTGGTCGAACAGCTGAAAGAGGTCTACCGGACCGGCGTGTCACACGAACAGAAGGAACTGGCCATCCACGTGGTCGGCGAGCTTGGCGTCGCCCGACTCCACTTCATGAACGTGGCGTGGCTGCCCCTTCGCAACCCCTCGGGAGCGACTTTGGGCGTCATGACGTTCTCCTACGACGTCACCGAGCAGGTGCTCGCTCGTCAGCACGCAGAGCGTCTCGCCGCCGCGCTGCGTGAGAGCGAGGAGCTGTTTCGCGTGGCGCACGAGGCCTCGCCCTACGGCTTCGTCTACTACCGCAGCATCCGGGACGCGCAAGACCACGTCGTCGACTTCGAGTACGTCGTGCAGAACGCTGCAGCGAGCACGATCAACGGGCTGGCTCCCGGCCGCGCGGTTGCGGGCCGCCGCGCGCTCGAAGTATCTCCCGGATTGGAAACGCAGGCGGTGTGGAAACACTACGTCCACGTGGCGACGACCGGCGAAGCATGGAGTGACGAAGTGCACTGCCGTGGTGAGCACGTCGATCGCTGGTTCCAGATGACGGCGGTTCGCGTAGGCGACGGCATCGCCGTCACGTTCGAAGACGTGAGCGAGCGCAAGGCGGCCGAGCGAGCGCGTGCCGAGCTGCACGCAACGCAGCAGCGCGTGCAACGCGAAGCAGAAGCTGCCCATGCCCGCGCCGACGCGTTCTACCGGCAGGCGCCGGCAGCCATTGCCATGTGGCACGGCCCGCAGCACACCTTCCAGACCGCGAACGAGGGGTACTTGCGCATGGTGGGACGGCAAGACGTGCTGGGTCGAAACGTACGAGACGTGTTTCCGGACGCAAACGGCGTCGGGTCTTCGCTCTGGGACATGTACGACCGCGTGTACGCCACCGGGGAAAGCATCACGGCCCCCGAGTACGAGATGCGCTTCGACCGCGGCGATTGCATCGTGCCCAGCTTCTACTCGTTCACGTTGGGTCCGATGCGCGACGATCGGGGGCAGGTGGAAGGGCTCGTTGCCGTCGCGTTCGACGTCACGGAGCAGGTGCGGTCACGAGAGCAAAATGCCGCGCTCTCCGCGGAGCTCGGCGCATCCGAGGTGCGCTTTCGAACGGCACAGGAGATGTCGCCCGACGGGTTCATGATGTTTCGGAGCGTCCGGGCAGACGGCGTGATCAGCGACTTCGCCTGGGCATACACGAACCCCGCGGCGGAGCGCATGCTGGGCCGCACCGACGCCGAGCTCGTCGGCAAGCTGCTGCTGAACGAGATGCCGGGCAACCTCGAAGAGGGCCTCTTCGCGGCGTACGCAGTCGTCGTCGAGACAGGCACGCCGTTCCGGCGCGAACTGGCGTACGAGCACGAGGGGCTTTCTCACGCATTCCGAATTCTGGCGATACGCCTCGGAGACGGGTTTGCAGTCACCTTCGAGGACGTCACCGAGCGCAAGCGCGCCGAGGCGGAGCGAGACACGCTTCTGGCAACGCTCCGCACGGCGCACGAAGAGGCGGACGCGCAGCGGCAGCAGGCGGAAACGGCGAATCGGCTCAAGGACGAGTTTCTCGCCACCATTTCCCACGAGCTCCGCACGCCGCTGCAGGCGATCCTCGGCTGGTCGAAGATTCTGCGGACCAATGCCGACCCAACCGGTGAGCGATTGCGAAAAGGGCTCGAGGTCATCGAGCGGAACGCGCGCTCGCAGGCCTCGATCATCGAAGACATTCTGGATGTGTCCCGGATCATCACCGGCAAGCTGCAACTGGCAATCGAGGACGTCGACGTGGTGAGCGTGGTCGAGGCGGCGGTCGATACGCTGCGCACCGCGGCCGAAGCCAAACGCATCGCCCTCGTTCTCTGCATGGACGCGCAGCACGCCAGCATTCGAGCGGACGCCGGCCGGCTGCAGCAGGCCGTTTGGAATCTGGTGGGCAATGCGATCAAGTTCACGCCGCCGGGGGGCTCCGTGCGGGTCGAGGCGTACCGGCTCGACCACTCGATCGTCGTGCGGGTGACCGACAGCGGAAGGGGGATCTCGGCGGATTTCTTGCCGCACGTGTTCGAGCGGTTTCGTCAGGCGGACGGCTCTTCGACGCGCGAACAGGGCGGGCTCGGCCTCGGGCTCGCGATCGTTCGGCAACTCGTCGAGCTGCACGGCGGTAGCGTGCGGGCACAAAGCGAGGGGGAAGGCCGCGGAGCCACCTTCGAACTGACGATTCCCTGGCGCGAAGGATCGGGCGGCACGCCCCCGGTGGCGGCCCTACACGCGCTGGATGCGGAGGTTCATTCCTCGCGCGACGGCATGGGCGTCAACCTCGCCGGGCTGCGTGTCGTGGTGGTGGACGACGAAGAAGACGTGCGCGAGCTCCTGGCGGTAGTGCTGAGGGAAGCTGGCGCAGAGGTGCGCGCCGTCGCTTCCGCGCACGCCGGACTCGACTGCATTCGCTCGGCCCCGCCCGATCTCGTCTTTGCCGACATCTCGATGCCTGGCCAAGACGGTCACGCGTTCATGCGCAGCGTGCGCGCGCTCGACGGCCCAGGACGAAACGTGCGGGCGGTGGCGCTGACGGCGTCGGCCGCGGCAGCCGATCGCGCAGCCGCGCTGCGCGCCGGCTTCGACGAGTTCTTGGCCAAGCCAACGTCTCCGGAGTCCCTGCTTGCCACGGCGGCACGGCTCGCGAAGTAGGTGCGACGTTTCGCTGCGCGCCCGAGGCCAGCAGGGCGGGAGGTGTGCCTCGGCGCGGGCTCACGTGAGCGCAGCGAAGGAGGGCGAGGTGGTCACTCGCCGGAGTGCGTCTCCCGTTCGCGCGCCGCAGCTTCCACCTGGGCAAGCCCGTATCGGGCGAGACCCAGAGTGCTGCGCGGACCGCTGACGAGCAGGTAGAGCACTGCGAACTCATGGTCACGAAGCGGGCGGATCATGAAGAAGCCTTCGCGCAGCTCGACGACTATCTCGACTGCATCCGAGGCGAGTCCCACCGACTTCATGGCAGCCCCAAGCGCGCGAATCGCGGGAGAGTGGGTGCGTCCGAGCGATTTCAGGGAAGCCTCTCCTTGACTCGAGATGGCAAGGTTGGCCGACGCGCGCCGGTCGAACACTCCGGCTTCGAGGACATTCGGGATCTGCAGCAGCTCCAGCACGACGCGTTGCCAACGCGGCGGCCCCACGATGGGCCCGGCCGGCCGCGAATCCTGCGGACTGGCCAGGGCTGAAAGATGTCGCAGGCTCAGCCCGAAGGAGGGCGACTCGTCGAAGGGTTCCCGGCCGTTCTTCACGATCCAAAAGTAACGCAGCCGGGTTGGCGTTGAACAGCAAAGAGTCAGCAGCAGGGCACGCGTCCATCAATTGCCTGGGCCCCCAAGCGATTCTCGCCCTCCTCGCTGCGCCGGATCCCGCCCGCGATGGCGGCATCGACCCGGGCGTCGAGCGCCGACGGCGTGCTGCGGCTCTTCACGGCGCAAACCGTGGGAAACCGTAGGTACACGTACGGCGTTCTGCCGGCGCCGTACCTGTATCCAGCAGCGCCGCTCCATGTTGTCCTGGCCGGATCCATGGCCACTCCCGCGACGACTTCGCACCAAGGTCAACGTTTCGCGTGGCTCGCCGCGCTGGGCATCGTGTTCGGCGATCTCGGAACGAGCCCGCTGTACGCGTTGCAGGAATGCTTTGCGGGGGCGAATGGCGCGAACCCGCAGCTGCGTGACGACGTGCTCGGCACGGTGTCCCTCATCGTGTGGTCGCTGCTGTTCATCGTGACCATCAAGTATCTCGTGTTCCTGATGCGCATCGACAATCGCGGTGAAGGCGGCATTCTAGCTTTGCTCGGGCTGCTGAAGCGCGGGCCACGAGACGGCGGCGCGCCGCGCGCCTCCCTGCTGGGCGTGGTGCTCGCGATCGTCGGTGCGTCGCTCCTGTTCGGAGACGGCGTCATCACGCCCGCCGTGTCCGTGCTGAGCGCCGTCGAAGGCCTCGGCGTGGCCACGCCTGCGTTCGAGCCGTACGTGCTCTGGATCGCCATCGCGATCTTGCTGGCTCTGTTCGCGGTCCAAGCGCGGGGCACCGAGAAGCTGGGCCGCGCCTTCGGTCCGATCATGCTGCTTTGGTTCTTCGCGGCGTTCGCCTTGGGAGCCTGGCATCTGCGCACCGATCTGAGTGTGCTCTCGGCCCTGAGCCCGGTCGCCGGCGCCCGCTTCTTCCAGCATCACGGCTTTCGCGGCATCCATCTGCTCGGCGGCGTCGTGCTTGCCGTCACCGGCGGCGAAGCGCTCTACGCCGACATGGGGCACTTTGGCCGCAAGCCGATCCAGACCGCGTGGATTTTCGTCTGCTTGCCGGCACTGGTGGTCTGCTACCTCGGGCAAGCAGCGTTCGTGTTGCAGCATCCCGAGAGCGCGTCGCGCCCGTTCTTCGCCATGTGCCCGCGCGGTCCTCTGCTCTATGCCCTGGTGGCACTGGCCGGAGCCGCCACGGTGATCGCGTCGCAAGCGTTGATCTCCGGTGTGTTCTCACTCACCCGGCAGGCCATTCAGCTTGGCTACTTTCCGCGCCTGACGGTGACGCATACCTCGGCGAGCTCGGAAGGACAGATCTACGTGCCGGCGATGAATGCATTTCTTGCCGTCGCGTGCATCGCCGTCGTGCTTGGCTTTCGCGAATCGAGCAAGCTCGCAGCCGCATACGGAATCGCCGTCAGTGGCACCATGGCGATCACCTCGGTCCTGTTCTTCCTGGTCGTGCGCGAGCGATTCGGCTGGTCGATGGCGCGGGCGTTGCCGGTGCTGATGCTATTTTTGGCGGTAGACATTCCCTTCGTCGCGGCCAACGCCGGGAAAATCCTCGATGGTGGATGGCTGCCCCTGGTGATCGGCTCGGTGTTCACCGGCCTCATGCTGCTGTGGAGTCGCGGCCGGCGCCTGCTCGGCGACTACTTCGCCGCGCGCCAAGGCTCTCTCGACGAGTTGCTCCGAGGCGTGCAGTCTGGCTCGCTCCGTTCGCTGCCCGGCGTCGCCGTGTTCATGGCGTCCAGCGCCGTCGGTGCGCCGTTGCCGCTGTCACACATCGCCCGACGCTTCGGCTCGATCTACGAAACGAACGTGTTGCTGACCGTCGCCAACGACGCCGCCGCGCACGTTGCGGGCTCGGCGCGCGTCGAGGCCAGTCGCCTCGGCTCGCACGTCGTGCGCGTGATTTTGCATTACGGCTTCATGGAGACGCCGAGCATCGTCGCCGATCTCGACGCGGCCTTGGCTTCGCTCGGTGTGGCGTCGCCGTCGAGCGAGCGCTGCTATTTCCTCGGCCGGGAAACCATCACTCCGACCGGCACCGGCAAGATGGGGATCGCCGAGGAGACGCTGTTTGCGTTTCTCTCGCGCAACGCCAAGAGCCCGACCGACTGGTTCGGTCTGCCCCCCGAGCAGGTTACCGAGATCGGCATGCAGGTCGATCTCTAGGAGCTCACCTACCCAATCATCCGCCGCTACTGGCTCTGCGCCGTCAATTCGCCGGAGGGCGCAAACCGAGCCGCCGGATCATCTTCTGCAACCCGAAGCGCGAGATCCCCAAGATCTCCGCCGCGCGGCTGCGATTCCACGCGGTCTGGCGCAGCGCGGCCACCACCATCTCGACTTCGAGCGCGTCGCGGCGGCCTCGAAGTGTCGGTGCCGCCGCCAACTCCAGCTCTGGCGCGTCTTCCACGCCGCTGTACGCCACGATCACGTCCGAAAGATCCGTTTCCTCGATGCGACCCTCGGCGAAAACGATCAGCTTGCGCACTTCGTTCTCGAGCTGACGCACGTTACCGGGCCACGCATACGCGGTTAGACGCTGCATCGCGGCGCGCGACGCCGCGAGCTTCGCCCCCGCCCCGTGCTTGTCGAGAAAGTGCGCGACCAGCAGCGGGATGTCTTCGCGACGCTCGCGCAAGGGCGGCACCACGAGCTCCACGACGGCGATGCGGAACCACAGATCCTGCCGGAACGTGCCCTGCCGCACCATCGCTTCGAGATCGCGATGCGTGGCGGTGACCACGCGCACGTCGACCTGGCGCGCGCGCTCGCTGCCAACCGGATGCACCTCGCCGCTCTCCAGCGCACGCAGCAGCTTGGCCTGCAGTGCAAGCGACATCTCGCCCACCTCGTCGAGAAACAGAGTGCCGCGATGGGCGCGCTCGAAGAGCCCGATCCGTGACGACGACGCCCCGGTGAACGCACCCTTCACGTGCCCGAACAACGTCGACTCGAGCAGGTTTTCGGGAAGGGCCGCGCAGTTCTCCGACACGAACGCGAAGCGAGCTCGCTCGCTCTCGTCGTGCAGGGCGCGCGCCACCAGCTCCTTGCCGGTGCCCGACTCGCCGCGCACCAGCACCGGAAGGGTGCTTGGCGCAATGCGAGAGAGAGCGCGGCGAAGCTTCGACATGCCCTGACTCTGCCCGCGCAGCGCCTTGTGCTCTGGCTCGCGCGCCAGGGTTTCGCGCAGGTCGGTGAGCTCGGTCTGCTGCGCTGCCACGCGCTTCTCGAGCTCGGCCTCGGCATGCTCCGCCCGGCGTACCGCGCGCTCCAGCCGGCCGCGTTCCTGCGCGGCGTCCAGGGCGTGCGCGGCGAGTGCACCCACGGCGCGCAGCCACGCGGGATCGAAATCGCGAAACGCAAACGCTCGACTGCGATCGTCGAGGTAGAGCACGCCGTGCGCCGCCCCGCCTACCAGCAGGGGAATGACCAGGATGCTGCGCAGGCGCAAGGCATGGATGGATCGCGTGGCGTTGGCCGATCCCGGATCCTGCGCGTCGTGCGCGAGCACCATCTCGCCGCTGGCAAGCGCCCGCGCGGCCAGACTGCGCGAGAGGGCGAGCTGCTCGAGGCTCAGATCCTCGCGAGCCAGATTGCGTGCAACCTGCACCTCGAGCTCGTCGTGCGCGCCGAGCACGAGCAGCAGGCCGCGCTCGGCGCCGGTCCACAGCAGCAGCACGTCGAGCGCTCGTGCGCCCACCTTCCGCACCGAAC
>JAYUXI010000483.1:0-3256 GCA_043753085.1 Myxococcales bacterium
GACATGCAATCCAGAGTGTGATCCTTCGAGACCGGGGAGGCGCATCGCCATCATGTGGACGGTGCTACACGACCGCTTCCTTGCCCCACAACGAGCATCTGCAGAACATCGTCAACCCGCGAGAATCGTTACGCTTTTTTCCCTGTACTCCACCCGGTTCCGAGCGCGCATCGGCTTGCATGCAAGGGGCAAGCGTTCCAAGTGACCGAATCGGCTGAAGAATCTTGCGTCACGTCGATGTTGCTGAAAACCGGGATGCGGAATTGCCCCGGCATTTGCGTGTCAATACAGAAGGGTGCAGCAAAGTTGCCCACCGCGGCCGCACCTCGATATCCCCCGATCGTGGCCACTCGCAAGCCGGTACTACCCTGCGCACTCGCGGTCTTTGCCGTGGCTGTGCTCCCCCGGCTCGCATCCGCCGAACCCTCCTCCGTCTCGCCCGAACAAGGCTGGGATCTGGGGGACGTGCAGACGCCGCGCGCCGTGGCCATGGGCGGGGCCCAGGCCGCGTTCGGCACGTCCACCAACGGGATTTACTACAACCCCGCCAACCTGCCGTTCTCCCGCGTGTATCACTTCGAAGGCATGGGCTCGTTCTCGCCCGAAGCGCGCCGCTTGAGTGGCGGCGGCGCCATCGTCGACTCGTCGACCAGCCGGCTCGCGGGTGGTCTCGGCGGGCAGTACATCACCAGCGATCCGGACGGGCTCAAGCGCCAGGCCATCGACCTCCGCCTCGCGCTCGCGTTTCCGTTCAGCGACAAGGTCGCCATCGGCGCCGTCGGCAAGTATCTGCGCACCGAGCAGAGCGTGGCAAAGGGCCCGTTCGGGCGCAGCCTGGTGTCGGACGGCACGCCCGACGGCGCCATCGGCAACGGCTTCTCGTTCGATGCGGGTCTCACCGTGGCACCCATCCAGGAGCTCCGGCTCGCGGTGGTCGGCCGCAATCTGAGCAACCCAGGCACCGGCTTGCAGCCCACCAACCTGCTGTTCGGTGCGGGCTACGGCACGCAGAGCTTCACCCTCGAGGCCAACGGCCTGGTCGACTTCACGACCTACCAGAACCCGCGACTGCGGGCGATGGCCGGCGCCGAGTACTTCCTGTTCGATCGCGTGCCGCTACGCCTCGGCTATCGATACGACGATGGCCTGCGCACGCATTCGATCTCCGGCGGCATTGGCTACGTGGACACGCGCTTCTCGATCGAGTTCGGCCTGCGCCGCGAAGTCATCGCGGACAACCCGGCCACGATGATGGGCGTGGCCGCGCGCTTCTTTTTCGACGGCGGCAATTCGGGGGCCCCCGGTGGTGGCGGCGCCGACGGCTCCGCCTTCTGACTACTTGATGTAGGATACACAGAGGTTCTGCTGCGGCCCGAACGCCTGGTGCAGCGGCGAGCCCAGCACGGGCACGCTCTGGCCGCGGGCGCACAGCTCGAGCGTCGGCGGCTCTTTGCTCTGGACCGGGCCGATGCGCACGGGCTTGCCGTCGAAGTGCGAGAGGCGCAGCACCAGATCCCGGCCGCCGTCCGGCAGCTTGCCGAGCGGCACGCTCTGTTCGATCCGCAGTACGCCGAGCTGCGTGGCGGGATCCACGGCGAGATCCCGCGGCACCTGGATGACGATGCCCGACTCGCGGTCGCGGCCAAGCACCGTGCACGCGCCGTCGCTCTCCGGCGACTGCGTGTAGACCAGCGCGCGTGCGCGGTCGTCGACGTGGGCCGGGTACGCGAGCTCGCCGTCGTGCAGTCCGGCGAATGACACGCGCATCGAGCGCGGCAAACCGGGCGCGCCGAACGACACGAACAGACGGCCGTCGCTGGCTGCGCCTTTGGGCAACGGATCGGCAGGGTGGCCGCGGACCAGCAGATCCTGCGTGACGACGGCCGTGTCGCCGGAACGCACCACCTTCGACGTGAGCAAGATCGGCCGCCACGGCAACGCGCCACACGGAAACGGCGGCGGCTTCTTCGGCTCGGGAGGCTTCTTGCCTTTCGACTTCTTCGACTTCTTGGTGGCGGTCTTTTTTGCAGCGGCGGGTTTGCCTGCGGCCGGCGCGCGGTCTGGGATGGCCACGAGCGCGAGACAGAGCAACAAGCACGCCTTCATCCGCAGGTACGTTCGAAGTGGACGGCGAGGTGCTCGCAGGATGCGCCGAGCTGCTCGGCAAAATCGGGCTCGGGTGGGGGCGGCAGCATGGCCCAGCTGCGGCTGCGCGGATTGCGGAACCAGTCCTCGTCGAACAGCGAAAGTGTGCGTTCATGGAAGGCGGGGCGGTCCAGCCAGGCGCAAAACTTCGTGGCGTCGTCGTCGCGCCAGCGCGGCAGCACGCCGTACACGCCGCGCGGCAACGGCCGCACGTACAGCTGGCCCTCGGCCTCTTCGATGCCGGCGCGCGCGTTGGGGCGCGTGCACAGGCGCGCGGCGAGCGCGCGCGCCGAAAACAGGCCGGCCACGTGCAACGCGCGACTGAAAGCGGTGCGCTCGACGGCGGAGGCATCGGTGACGCGCGCGAGGAACGCGGGCTCGGCGAGCAGCGACGCGAAGGCAAGCCCGATGCGCGCCGGCCCCAAGAACGCGCCGTCGACACGGCGTACCCATTCGGCTGGCTCGAGCGGGGCGCCCACCACCACGGCCTGACCGAGCTGGCCGAGCGCGCGCGCGAAGCTGGTGACGCCGAGCAGCTCCGGCAGGTCGCGCAGCAACAGCCGCGGCAACGGCGCGCCGGCCCGCGGGTCGAGGCGCGGCGTGGCGAACTCCGGCAGGACCTCGCGCAGCCACCGATGCGACAGGCGCGCCGGCAGGCCGTGCAGCTGCGTGCCGCGCAGCCACACCAGGATCTCGGCGGCGTGACTCTCGCGGCCGAGCCCGCGCTCGAAGTGGACGATCACGCTGCGCGCCACGTCGTGGGTCCGGTCGAAAAAGCGCTGCGCCACCGCGGCGATCGCCGGCGCGGGCGCGGGCAAGGCGGCGTCTTCGGCGAGCACCAAGCCGAGCCGCGCGCCGATCTCGCGGCGCACCGCCTCGCGCTCGTCGCATGCCTCGTGCACGGCGCCGCCGGCCCGCGCCACGGCAGACAGTGCATCTTGCACGGATTTGACGGTGCCGTCCACGGCGAGCGCGGCAAGCTGGTCGACGCTTCCGAGCGGCGCTTCGCGGAACGCGACGGCGGGATGCGCCTCGGCGCGGGCGGTGGCCACCCGCTCGTCGTAGGGCTGGGCCAGCCGCGCCCAGATCAGGCCGGCGACGTGACCGCGCA
>JAYUXI010000484.1:0-3252 GCA_043753085.1 Myxococcales bacterium
GCTGCAGCGCCACGGCGTGCACTGCCAGCAAGGCTACCGCGCCGAGAATCTAGGAGAGCCGGATCTGGTCGTGGTCGGCAACGTGATCCGCAAGGACAATGCCGAGGCCATGGCCGCCGAGCAACGCGGCCTCCGCCGGATGTCGATGAGTGGCGCCTTGCGCGAGGAGTTCTTGCGCGGTCGGCGCAGCGTCACCGTGGCCGGCACCCACGGCAAGACCACGACCAGTGCGCTCTGCACTCACCTGCTCCGTGCTGGCGACCTCGACCCAGGCTGGTTCGTGGGCGGCGTGCCCAAAACCTTGCCCGCCGGTGCCGGGCTCGGGCGCCGCCAGCGGGGCTTGCCGCTGTCCGGCGGCGCGCAAGAAGCCCGGGCGCCCTTCGTGCTCGAAGGCGACGAGTACGACGACGTGTACTGGTCGAAGCAGCCCAAGTTCCTGGACTACGTCGGCGTGTCCACCGAAGACGTGGTGCTGCTCACCAGCGTCGAGCAAGACCACATCGACCTCTACGCCGATCTCGAGAGCTACCTCGCGGCGTTCCGCGCGCTGGTGGCGAAGATTCCGGCAGACGGCATCCTGGTGGCCTACGCCGGCGATCCGCTGGTGCGCCAGGTGGCTGCGGCGAGCGCCGCGCGCGTGGTGTATTATGCACTCGACGGAGACGACGTCGGCGACGCCATCGTGACGTGGCACGGAGCCGTGGCGCCCATCGACGAGATCGGCCGGCAACCGTTCGACCTTTTCGCCGGGGGCGTCAGCGTCGGCCGGTTCGCGATGCCCATCGTGGGCGCGCACAACACCAAGAATGCCGTGGGCGCGCTCGCGGTCTGCGCCGAGGGTTTTGCGGTGCCGTGGACCACGCTGCGCCGCGCGCTGCTCGGGTTCGAAGGCGTGAAGCGCCGCCAGGATCTCATTGCCGAGGTAGGCGGCGTCCGCGTCTACGACGACTTCGCGCATCATCCCACCGCGGTAGCCGAGACGCTGCGGGCGTTTCGCACCAAGCACCCGAAGGGCGCGCTCTTCGCGGTGTTCGAGCCGCGCAGCGCCACCGCGTGCCGGTCGCTGCACCAAGAAGTGTATCCGGCGAGCTTTGCCGCAGCCACACGCGTGGTGCTCGCGCCACTCGGCCGCACCATCGTGCCCGACGCCGAGCGTCTGGACCTCGAGCGCGTGGCGCGCGAGATCGGCGCAAAGGCCACGCTCGGAACTTCGGTCGACGACATCGTGCAGACGCTGGTGCGCGAGGCACGCTCGGGCGACACCATCGCAGTGCTTTCGAACGGCGCGTTCGGCGGATTGCACGGCAAGCTGGTGGCGGCGCTGGAAGCGCAGCTTGGCGAAGTACGCCAAGGGCATCGATGAGCCTCGCCGACACGCTACTCGTCGTGCGAGACGCGGCGAGCCGCGCGAGCGAAATCCTGCTGGAAGGCTACCGCACCCGGCCGGTCCGGCGCACGAAGTCCACCGAGATCGACTTCGTGACCGAGTTCGATCAGCGCAGCGAGACGCTCGTTCTCGAGCTGCTCGCGCCACTCGGCATCGCCGTGGTGGCCGAGGAAGGCGGCGGAACCCGTGCAGAGCGCACCTTTTACGTAGACCCGCTGGACGGCACCACCAACTACCTGCACGGTCATCCGTTTTTCTGCGTCTCGATCGGCCTCATCGATGCCGGCGTGCCGGTGCTGGGCGTGGTGCACGCCCCCGCGCTCGGGGTTACGTGGGAAGCGGTGCGCGGTTGCGGCACGCTGCGCAACGGCGTGGCCTGCCGCGTGACCGATGCCGTGCGGCTCGAGGATTCGCTGCTGGCCACCGGCTTTCCATACGATCGGCGCACCACGCAGGACGACAACCTGCGCGAGTTTTCGCGCCTCAAGAAGCTAACCCACGGGGTGCGCCGCGGTGGCTCGGCCGCGATCGATCTCGCGATGGTGGCCGACGGCACGTTCGACGGCTACTGGGAGATGAAGCTGAACCCGTGGGACTGGGCGGCTGGCGCCGTGCTGGTCACCGAGGCGGGCGGCACGCTGAGCCGTTACGATGGCAGCGCGTTCGACGTGCACGCCACGCTGGAGTCAGCCCGGCGCGCCGAGCTGGTGGCCACGAACGGCGGCGTCCATGCCGCATTGCTCGACGCGCTGGCGCGTTAGTCCTGGTCGGTGGCAGCGAGGACCACGATGGTACGCGCGTCGCCCCGGAGGCATAGGATGCCGAGGTCCCATGCAATTTGGCGGAACCACGCGCTGCGGGCATCGAAGCGAACGAAGCTCGAGGCCTCGGCAACCTTCGTAATGACCTTGGGCTCGTGGCGTGCACCGCAAAGTACACCCAGGCTGGTCCAGGCGGCGAGCCGTGCGGCCGCGAGATCGAGCGCCCCTCCGTACGTTCCGCCCTGCACCGCCGCCGCGAACAGGACGGCTAGCGCCTGCCCGGGCGAGATGCGGTCGAACGAGGTGAGCGCGCCGCCGTCGAGACAGAGCAAGCCCATTGGACCAAGCATCGTGGGATGAACGACGGAAAAGTCCTGATTGCTCGCGAAGGCCTTTGCTTCGACTCTGCCGTTGGAGTGGGTGCACCATGCATCGACCGGACGGGTGAGGCCTTCCGGCACGGGCAGTGCAGCCAGCGCATGGGCGGGCTGCCACGCCGCCGGGGCAACCGGTCCTTTCGAAGGTCCGAGCGGACTGGCGTAGCCGGCGCGTCCGGACGAGGGCAGGTATGCGGCGCAGTCGGCTTCGAGGCGCCACGAGCCGAGCGGAGTGTGCGCCCACGCGGGGGAAGTGCGACTGGACATATCGGCACGCTAGCAGCGCGTCAGCGAAGACGCAGGCCGCGTGGGACGAGCACTCGTTCGAGGAGCCCGAAACCAGCCAGCACCAGCAGCGCCAACCCGGCCGCCGGCACCGCCCCTTCGAGAATGAGATCGGTGCGGTCGAGTCGGATCCCCGTCAGGATCGGCTGACCGTAGCCACCGGCGCCCACCAGCGCGCCGAGCGTGGCGGTGCCCACCGTGGTGATGGCTGCAACTTGCAACCCGGCCAGCAGCGTGGGCAGCGCCAGCGGCAGCTCGATCTTCCAGAGCCGGTATGCGGTCGGCAGGCCCAGCACGATGGCCGACTCCCCGAGCCCACGCGGGATCTGGTGCAGTCCCGCGTGGGTGCCGCGCACGATCGGCAGCAGAGCGTACAGCACGAGGGCCACGATAGCCGGGCGATCCCCGAGCCCCAGCAGCGGAAGCAGCACGACCAGCAGCG